>CAYPWA010000115.1:0-4762 GCA_964414325.1 uncultured Sulfurovum sp.
AGAAAGGAAGGCAAAAGCGAACAATAGCAAAAACAGCACCTTGGCTCGCATCACCACTCCTTTGGATAATTTTTATCATATACTACAGGGTAGGGGCTTAAAATAAGATAAAATTTATCTTATTTTGCTTGTATTTATCAGGGTCTGATAAAGCGAGTTTCTTCTCTCCTATCGAAACAATACTGTTAGAATTCACACTAAATTCATAAATGTATATTATTATATAGATAAATATATATGAATCAAAGGATCTATCATGAAAAAGGCAACACTCTTGCTACTGCTGGCGGCAACTGCCGCATGGTCTATGAATCGTCCTACCTTTGCAGACTTCGACCTCAACAAAGACGGTAAACTCACCTCCAAAGAGTTCTACGATGCGCAGGCAAAACGGATGCAGGCAAAAGCGGCGGAGGGAAGGATGATGAAAAATGCCGGGAACGCACCGACATTTGAAAGCATCGACACCGACAAGAACGGCGTGGTTATACCCGAAGAGTTTCAAGCACACCAGATGAAGCGCATGCAGCAGCGTCGCGGCGGCGGTATGTCGATGTAGTCCTCAGCGTACCGGCTTCTTGTCGGTATGCACCGACCCTGCATGATGCATGGCATGCGGATGCTGCTTCACCCCGTATGTCCGGAAGATATACCCCGCATAGAGATTCATCCCGATATAAAAAAGTATCACCGAAGCAGCAAAGGGAAACGCCAACATCTTTTTGATTTTTGCTACATCCATACGCACAAGACGTTTGTAGAGTATCCACAGCGCCCATACGACGCCCACCCACTTCAACATCCCAAACCAATGCACCCAATGATCCGAATGTGTTGCAAGCGGTGCGACATCGACACTCAATCCGAATGCCTGTGCAAACCCTTCTACGATACGTTCGTACCCTCTTGTGAGAAACTGCTCGATCGCATGCCCCAAAGAGGCGAAGATAAACAGAGGAGCATACGCATACCCAAGATCATAAAAGACAGTACCAAACGGCTTACCGAGTATCTTGGAAGCGACCGCCATACCCATCAATGCCGAAGCGATCGTAAAGAACAGAGCGTACAAAAAGGCAAAGAGCCCCGTCACACTGATCGCATCAAACGAAACATACTGCTGCGCCCACTGTGCCGTTCGTACCCAGATCATCTCATCGGCAATCATGCTTCTGCTCAGTCCGTGATGAAATGTCATGGTCACAGGAATGGCGGCAAGGATAAACAGATACGCCCACACCTCCGCCTTGAGCGATTTGAACCGACCGAAGAGTGAGGCGGAGGGTGTGGTGATACGAAATGCCACCGCCTCGCACGCATCGGTACACTCCATGCACAAAGTGCAGTCTGTCAAGGAGTTTCTCTTGTCGAAGGTAAACGGCTTGAGCCCTTGCGGACACGCCTGCGCACACGCAAAGGTACGGCACGAGGCACAGCTCTCTTTGTAGGTACCAAGCCATGTAAAGGAGAGTTTGCCATACGCGCGCGAAAGGACACCGATAGGGCAGATATATTTACAATAGTCCATCTCTTTGTAAAGAAAATAGAAAACAAACGCCACCACCGTCATCACGCTAAAGAGTATCGCCGTGCCTGTCGGCGTGCGATAGATCTCCGGCATCGCATAGTAGACACCCCACCAACCGATCACCAGCAGCGATATCCCGAAAAATCGGTTTTGCATCCACTTTGGCATGCGCTTTTTCAATCCGATACGGGTGATGTATTGACCCGCAAATCCGTGTGGGCATATCCCGCAAAAAGCCCTGCCGAGCGTAGGCAGGGTCGCCACCATAAAAAGCGCCCAAAAGATCCCCCAGAAAAGCGCCCATGTAAATCGGTTCTCTTTCCCCGGATGTGCAAATCCGTAGTAGATCGCATAGATGAACAGCCCCGATACCACCAACTTGAGTGTCAGCAGAAATGTCCTGTTTTTAAACAAAAAGCGAAGCGGCGCATATGCAAACAGATCGTTTTTGTCTCTTTGTACTTCCGTTACCATACTCTCTCTTTTCTTTGGTTATCGCATCGGTGCGATTAAAATTTTGCGCTTAGTCCTACCAGGAAAGTTCTTCCCGGATTGACCGTCAGCCCCATATCTCTGATATCGTACAGCCCGTCATCGTTACGATCTCCCGTGACACGCGGCATCATATAGTACTGCTTGTCAAGGACATTATTGGCGTTAAAGAAGAACTCCACCGGATACTTCCCGGCAACTTTGGTGTCGTACTTGGCACGAAGATTGAGTACCGAATAGCCTCCGACTTCGATCTCGTTGCGTTCATCGGCATACTGAGAGGAGCGATAGGAGAGCCCGGCGGTTAGCAGCAGTGCCGGTACGGGTCTGTAGTTGGCTTCCGCGTAGATCGTATGTTTGGAGGTACGCGGCACTCTGTTCCCGGTCACATCGTAACGTGTCGCCATCGTTTCTCCCTCAAGCAGTATGTAGTAGTTGTCATAGCGCGTATAGGTGCTGTCAAGATAGGTATAGTTAAATGTAAAGAAGTAGGGCTGTCGATTGTCTGTACGGAGGCTCAACTCCACGCCGCGACTTCTGACATCGGACATATTGCTATAGAAGAGCTCTTCGTCTCCGTTTGCCGAAGCGTAGTTGCCCGTGCTTCGTCCGATAACATCTTTACGGTCAAGCTGGTAGACCGATAACTCGGAGTAGAAAAGCCCGCTGTGATAACGCAGACCGATCTCATAGTTGGTGGTCTTTTCCGTTTTGAGATCAGGGTTGTTGACATAGGTTCCGCTCCACGAAGCGCCGTAGATATCTCCTGCAAAGATCTGCGTGATCTGCGGTACCCTGAAACCGGTGGAAACACTCCCGTAAAAAACTGTTTTCGTATCGTATGTGTAGGTCGCACCTAGACGATAGGAGGTTTCATAAAAGTTTTTCTCGTAATACGCTTGTGTCAGATTGTCCGTATAGTCGTAACTGATCTCGTCGTAGCGTGCATTGGCGGTTAAGATCAGCGCTTTGGTCGCACTGTACTTGACCTCACCGTAGATCGCGTTGATATCCTCTGTGCCGGAAGTACTGCTCACCACCTCTCCGGCAGGATGCAGCGTATGCCTAAAGTCGGTATAGTCCACTCTGTAGGCGCGATTGTACGCCATGTCGTTACGGGCAAGATCGAGACCAAGCAGCGAGGCGAACGTCTCACCGCCCATACGATACTCCGCCTTGAGACCTTTTTGCACCGTATCAGCATACGAGTCGTAGAGGTGGTCGTCTCTCAATCCGTCACGGTTACTGTCATACGCTCCGCTTTTGTTGGTCGTCTCGTCCTCGTAGCGATAGAGCTGCACCATCAAATTGCTGTTGTCAGCAAAGTCTTTGGAGTAGGTGACAAAATATTTGTCAAGATTGATGTCATACTCCGTAGCATACCCCACTTCTCCGAAGCTTTTGGGATTGTCCGTCACATTGTAGGTATAGACTTTGGTATCGGGATCATAGGTCGCATAGGTGATCGAACCCGTATCGTTCTCATAGCGTTTGGTGCGGTCGATCCCTATGGTGATATCACTGCTGTCGTCGATATAGTACTGGAACTTCCCGTTGATCGATTTGGCCCAGTAATCCGAGTTCTCCCAGTATCCGTCGCTCCCTTTGTAGCTTCCCTGAATACGCGCGGCAAACTTCTTGCCGCTAAAGTTGTATGCGGCGATATACTTTTCGTAGCCGTAGCTTCCCTGCTCTACGGAGACAAACCCCTGATTTTTAGCTTTGGGACGTTTGGTCGTGATGATCACTGCACCGGCAAGCGCATCGTTTCCGTAGAGATACGATGCACCCCCTTTAATGACCTTGATACTCTCGATGTTGTCCGGATCGATATTGACACTTCCTGCACGCTCCTGTACGGGTACACCGTCGATGACGATCGCCACACCGGGCTTTTCACCCATATACATCTCCGCCGCGATCCCCCTGATGTGGATCTTGTTGGAGTCGTTTTCATTCTCACGTACCGTTACTCCGGGGATCGTGTTGAGCACATTGGCGATATTCTCCGCGTGGAATGACTCCACCTCTGATTCATCTATCACATCGGTACTGGAGACATCGTACATAGTGGTATCAAACTTGTCGTCAATCGTAGACGACTCCACATAGATCTCACCCAGATCCTCCGCACCTAGTGCAAGCACACAGGCGCATACGCCCGATAAAAGTATCGCTTTTTTCATCCGTTTTCCTCCGTTGATATCTAAACGGCTGAAATCATGACATGTCAGTGTTAAATTGGTGTTAAACAGTAAGGATTGATACAGGATTCACACTGTCGCGGTAGAATATGCCATCTCATTGCAACAGAGGATCAAGGATGAAACCGCTTAAAATCACCGCAGTAACGCTTTTCTCTCTTAGTGTTGTGCTTGCACAGACACTGCATGTCGATGTCACCGGACTCAAGAACGATCAAGGTGTCGTGCAGGTTTCGCTCTACAACAAAGAGGGATCCATCCCGGATAAAACGCAGAAAAACTACTACAAGAGGCTCCGTGTCAAGATCAAGAACCATCAGGCAAACGCAACATTTAAAGGGCTTGAGAAGGGCAGATACGCCGTGAGTATCTATCACGACGAGAACAATAACGGCAAAATCGACAAGGGGCTCTTCCTGCCAAAAGAGGGGGTGGGACTCTCCAACTATTCCAGTATCGACTTCTTTCACCTGCCGGATTTTACCAAGGCAAGTTTTTTACTCGATCATGACAAAACCGTCACGATCAAAGCGATCTA
>CAYPWA010000116.1:0-4720 GCA_964414325.1 uncultured Sulfurovum sp.
ACTGCTCCAGTCGAAACCAAGTCACCCCCGTATAATAGTGAATAGTGAATAACGAAGAGTGAAAAGTTATTGTGGCAATGTATGACATTGCTACTATTCGGGCGGATAATAACACGTTAATGTTACTTTGTCAAGGGCGTTGTGTATTAAGGTATATAATGCTAAGATACACCGTTATATACCTATGTATACAAGGAAAACGATGGAGCTTGCATCGACACTGTCACTGGAGATGTTCGGAGAGCCTTTTTTGTTGGAGAAGCGGATACGCCTGCTGCATGCGATCAGAGCGAATGGCTCTATCTCTAAGGCTGCCAAAGCGGTACCGATGAGCTACAAGAGTGCATGGGAAGCCGTCGATGCGATGAATGCGCTCTCGCCCGAGCCGATCGTCTATCGTGAGACAGGCGGCAGGGACGGCGGCGGTACGACGGTGACGGCGTATGGTGAGAAGCTGCTGGAGACCTATGCGCTGCTTAAAGCCGAGCATGAGCGTTTTTTGGCTCGTCTGTCCGAGATGTCTCAGATAGAGGAGGGGGCGGTTGGAACCATCGGGCGTTTGGGGATGCAGCTCTCCGCACGCAATCAGATACAGGCTACCGTTGAGAAGATCGTTCCCGAAGCGGTCAATGCCAAGGTCTATCTGCGGCTTAAAAGCGGCATATCACTGCTCTCCATCATTACCAAAGAGGCGCTGGAGGATCTGCATATCCGCGAGGGAGAGACCTTGACGGCGATCTTCAAATCCTCCAGTGTCATACTGATGGATGATAGGGATGATATGGTGGAGAACAGGCTTGAGGGCGTGGTGGTCACGGCAGAGAAGGATGAGGTCAATCTCAAGATCATCGTCGATATCGGTGGACATGACCGGATCGTGTCGGTGATGAAAGCTTCCTCGTGTGCGGTACCCGATGAGGGGGCGCAGGTACGGATGGGGATCAGAGCGAAAAATATTATGCTGGGGAGATAAAGATGCGGCTTGGATGGATCGTAGGTATGGTGATGATGACGGTATGGACAGTGGCGGAAGAGCCGCTTCATGAAGAGACGGAAGCGCATCTGCGTGCCAATATGACGCTGCAGTACGATCAAGCACTGCATGATGTTAATGGGTTCAAAGAGGCGTTTGCCGAGGGAAGATGGTACGGCAGGTTACGCTTGCACGGCTTTGGGTACAAGTGGGATCGGGAGCTGAACATAGCCGGAAAGGCTGTGCGCAAAGACCATGCGATCCTTGGTGTAGGCGGGTCGCTGCATTATGAGAGTGCTTTCTGGCATGGTTTTGGCGTTGGAGCCGGACTCTACGGTACAATGGGGCTGGGTACACTTGAGCATCAAGAGGCCTATCTTTACAAATCGGGCAAAGATACACTTAGTCGCTATGATCGGCTCAATGACGGTACGGTAGGTTTTGCGACCTTCGCACAGGCGTATCTGGCATACCGATATGAGAAAAGCACGATCAAAGCCGGGCGGCAGATCTTCGAGAGTTTTCTGACGGCGAGCAACGATACCAAGATGATCCCCAATACTTTTGAAGGAGTGACGCTTCAAAGTAAAGAATTGCCTGATACGACACTCAAACTTGCCTATCTGACCAGACAGAAGCTACGAGATCACGCCTCTTTTCACCATCTCTTCGCTCGAGGGGTCTCTACAAGCTCCGATCCTTACGGTGTCTATAGCCAAAATGACGACTCGTCGATGCACGTGGGGATTACTTTGCCAAAACTGCAGGAGCGGGATATCGAAGATCGATTGGTGGTCGCAGAGGTGCGCAATCGCAGTATTGACGGACTTTCGATATGGGCGAACTATACGGCGGTGCCTGAACTGATCTCCTACGGGATGCTGCAATTGGATTACCGATTTGATCTTTCCGGATGGCAGGTCACCCCGGCGGTACGCTACATGCGACAGTTTGATGACGGAGCGGGAGAGATCGCGGGACCCAATGCGGCAAGCCGTAAGCTCATCAGTGTCGGATACAACGACCCTGGCAGTCTGGATAGCTGGTTGTGGTGCGGACGTATCGATCTTCGCAAAAAGAAGTTCAAGTTGCGTCTGGGCTATTCGCAGATCGCGGACAGAGCCGACATTATCGCTCCGTGGAGAGGTTTCCCCACCGGAGGGTTCACCCGTGCAATGGGGCAGTACAACTGGTATGCCAATACCCGTACATGGATGGCACAGGTGAACTACGTGTTGCCCTACGGTGATCATCTGGCAGTAGCGGCACGGTATGCCTATGAGGATTTCGACGATGCCAAACCCGGTGTGCAGGCGGATGCCAATGTGGCGACGCTGGATCTGCTCAAGGGCTTCGGTGGCAAGGGAAACCTCTATATGAAGGCTCGTTATGCGCATGTTTGGGGTGATACCCATACACCACTGGTAGGGGCTCCGGGAAGATACAAGGCAGATCCGGGGTATGATGAGCTGAGACTGGAGATGAACTATTTGTTCTAAGGAGAATGTGATGCTAAAACGTGTGATAATGCTGTTGTTGGTCACAAGTTGGCTGTGTGGTGCTCAGGTGCGCATCGCGTTAGCGGCCAATATGAGCTACGCGATCACACCGTTGATCGAAGCGTTTAAGCAGACACATCCGCAGACAGATGTGGTCTATACCGTAGGCGGCAGTGGCAAGCTTGCCGCACAGATCCTGCACGGTGCACCGTTCGATCTGTTTCTCTCTGCCAATATGAAGTATCCGCAGGTACTCTATGAGAAAGGGGTGGCAGTTGCGCCGCCCAGTGTCTATGCGAGGGGTGCGTTGGCGCTGTTGAGCCGAGAGGAGAGGGATCTCTCCAAAGGGGTGGCGGTACTGAGATCCGAGGAGATACACAAGATCGCCATCGCCAACCCTCGTACCGCCCCCTATGGCAAAGCGGCGCTTGAAGCGTTGGCACATGCGGGGCTTGAAGAAGCACTCAGAGAGAAGTTCGTTTATGGAGAGTCCATCGCACAGACGGTTGCCTATGCGACCCATGCCGCCGATGCCGGAATCATCGCGCTCTCGGCACTCTTTGCACCGCAGATGCGCCATTGGAAGAAGGGGTTGCAGTGGGTCGAGGTCGATCCTTCGCTCTATCGCCCGATCGATCAGGGAGAGATACGGCTCAAACGCACAGCGGACAAGAAGGAAGCGGCGGATTTTGAGGCGTTTCTTTACAGCGAAAAGGCGCAGAAGATACTCAAACAGTACGGATATCGGCTATGACACTTGATCTTACGCCTTTTGTGCTCTCCTTCAAGCTCGCGGGAGTGACCACTCTGATCCTTTTTGCGGTGGCACTCCCTCTGGCGTGGTGGCTTTCGCAGACGCGCAGCCGTCTCAAACCGCTGCTTGAAGCACTGACTGCACTGCCTATCGTGCTGCCTCCGTCCGTTCTTGGGTTCTATCTGCTGGTCGTACTCTCTCCCGAGTCCGCTATCGGCGGATGGATCACTTCGGTACTGGGGGTTAAACTGGTCTTTACCTTTACGGGACTGGTGGTGGCAAGCTGTTTCTACTCACTGCCGTTCATGGTACAGCCGCTGCAAAACGGCTTTGAGTCCCTCAATGCTCACATGATCGAAGCAAGCTATCTGGCAGGTAAGAGCAAGAGAGAGACACTGTGGCGTATCGCCCTGCCCAATATCCGTCCGGCACTTTTGACCGCACTGATCATCACCTTCGCCCATACGGTCGGGGAGTTTGGTGTGGTATTGATGGTGGGGGGCTCCATCCCCGGTGAGACCAAGGTGGCATCCGTGGCGATCTACGAGATGGTCGAGGTGATGGCGTACGACCAGGCGCATATCTATGCGGCGATCCTGCTGGGGTTGAGTTTTGGTGTGTTGTTACTGGTCTATCTCTTCAATGACCGTCACAGACGAACGATGAGGTGGCTATGATCACGATAGATATCAAACGGGAACTGCATGGGGCACAAGGCGCATTTACATTGTGTGTCAATCAATGTGTCAATAACAATGAATTTATTGTGATCATGGGGGAGAGCGGTGCGGGGAAAAGTACCCTGTTGCGTATCATTGCCGGTTTGGAGTGTGCCGAGGGCTCCATTGTCGTAGATAATGTACCATGGCAGGAGGGCAGGAAGATACTGCCGCCTCAGAAACGGGAGGTGGGCTTTGTCTTTCAGGACTATGCACTCTTTGACAATATGTCCGTCATCGACAATCTGCTCTTTGTCAATGATGATAAGGCGTTTGCCTCCGAGCTCTTGGAGATGATGGAGATTGACGCGTTGCAAAGTCGTAATGTAAGGTTGCTCAGTGGCGGGCAGAAGCAGCGGGTGGCACTGGCACGGGCACTGATGCGTCGACCCAAAGTGCTGTTGATGGATGAACCGCTTGGCAGTCTTGATCCGCGTATGCGCCGTAAGCTCAGTGCCAAGCTCAAAGCGTTGCATCAAAGGCTAGGGACAATGACCCTGATGGTCAGCCATGATGTTGCTGAAGCGGAGTATTTGGCAGAGAGGATATGGTTGGTTGAAGCGGGGACGGTAAACGCCTACGATACGTGTTTTCTCGAAAGGTTGCAGTGATGGCAAAGCAGCGCGGCAAGGACGATCAGAACTTCGATACGCTCATTGAGAAGTTCGAAAAGCGGGTCTACGGTACCCTCAAAGGAGAGTGGCGTCTCAAGCTGCTACAGGAGGATCTTGGACGGTTGCATCAGGAAGCATCCATGGATGTATG
Source organism: uncultured Sulfurovum sp. (assembly GCA_964414325.1). Taxonomy (GTDB): domain Bacteria; phylum Campylobacterota; class Campylobacteria; order Campylobacterales; family Sulfurovaceae; genus Sulfurovum. Next base: position 4,711 of record CAYPWA010000116.1, read on the forward strand.
GGATGCGGGG
>CAYPWA010000117.1:0-4708 GCA_964414325.1 uncultured Sulfurovum sp.
GTATGGGGGATGATGGTCAGACGAAAACTTCTCTCGAAGACATCATTGACAGTCAGTGAGATGCCGTCGATGGTGATGGAACCTTTGGGGATGATGTGGGCGATGTACTTTGGATCCACAGCGATAAAAAAGTCCGTTGCGTTCTCTCGTTTGAGGATCCGCTCTACCTCACCCACGCAGTCCACATGCCCCTGTACGATATGCCCTTCGAAACGGTCATCCATCTGCATCGCAGGCTCAATGTGTACTTCCCCTTGGAACTTTTCCTGTGGTACGATAGAGCGTGTTTCATCTGCCACCTCCAGATCGAACCCGTCACTGTTGACCTTGATGACCGTCAGGCAGACACCGTTGATGGCAATGGAGTCTCCCAGCTTGGCTTTGTGGCTGCTTCGGATGGAGAGGATGTTGTTGCTGTAGCGTTTTACCGTAGCGATCTCGCGTATCAAGCCTGTAAACATAGTACCTCAATTTATTTGGATATAATTCGCTAATTATAACAGAAATTGTATAGTGTAGAGCAACCACAAGGGATTGCTCCTACAGATACGGTGAATGATGTAGGGGTACCTCTTGTGGGTACCCATGAGAGAAGGACAAAGATGAATTACGATGTTATCGTCATCGGTGGCGGTCATGCAGGGATCGAGGCAGCATTGGCTTCGGCGCGTATGGGAGTAAAGACCCTGATGGTCACCATACTGGTCGAGCAGATCGGTGCGAGCAGCTGCAATCCGGCTATCGGCGGGCTTGCCAAGGGACATTTGGTGCGTGAAGTGGATGCACTTGGGGGTGAGATGGGTCTGTGTACCGATGCGACGGGGATACAGTTCCGTACACTCAACGCTTCTAAAGGACCCGCAGTTCGCGGTACCAGAGCGCAGATCGATATGGATGATTACCGTGAGTATATGCGTACGGTCGTACTGAACACGCCTAACCTTGATGTCAAACAGGAGATCGTAGAGGGACTGATCCTCGAAGAGGGAGAGGTGAGGGGAGTTACCACCCAGCTTGGCAACCGCTACCATGCATCCAAGGTGATCGTGACGGCAGGGACATTCCTCAACGGGCTGATCCACATTGGTGAGAAGAAACAGACCGCAGGACGGCAAGGAGAGTTCGCTTCGGTGGAGCTGGCGGAGTACCTGCGCTCTTTGGGGTTGAATATTGGACGGCTCAAGACCGGTACCTGCGCACGAATCGATGCCAAGTCGGTCGATACCTCCGTGATGGAAGTGCAGCCTGGAGATACCCCGCCGCCGCCTTTTTCGTTCCGTACCGATCGCAGCAGTTTCAACCCTAAACAGCTGCCGTGTTATGTGACCTATACCAATGAGAATACCCACGAGATCATTGAGTCCAACTTCTACCGTGCGCCGATGTTCTCCGGTCAGATTGAGGGGGTGGGCCCCCGTTACTGTCCGAGTATCGAGGACAAGGTCAACCGTTTCCGTGACCGTCCGCGCCACCAGATCTTTGTGGAGCCTCAGACAATGGATGAAACGGAGTACTACATCAACGGCATGAGCACCTCTTTGCCTACGGATGTACAGCTGGAGATGATCCATTCGGTCAAAGGGATGGAGCAAGCAAAGATCGTGCGCTACGGCTACGCGATCGAGTATGACTATATCGATCCGATGGAGCTTAAGCATACGCTTGAGACCAAGAAGATCCCCGGGCTCTACTTTGCCGGACAGACCAACGGGACGACCGGATACGAAGAGGCGGCGGCACAGGGGCTGGTCGCAGGGGTCAATGCCGCACTTTCCGTCAAAGGAGAGGAGCCTTTCATCCTGCGTCGTGACGAGGCGTACATCGGGGTACTGATCGACGATCTGGTCACCAAAGGAACGAAAGAGCCCTACCGTATGTTCACCTCCCGTGCAGAGTATCGTCTCTTGCTGCGTGAGGACAATGCCGACAGACGATTGCTGTCGCACGCCAAACGATTGGGGCTGCTTGATGATGCCTATATCCGGAAGGTGGAGGAGAAGGAGAGGGCGGTTGGCGAAGCACTTACATACCTGAAAGAGAACTACGCCACGCCGACCAAGGAGTTTCTTGAAAGACTTGAGTCTATCGGGGCACAAAAGATCAACGACAAGACCGCATGGGTCGATGTGATTGCCAGAGGGGAGTTTGATAAGCAAAAGCTATTGACACTATTGCCGGAGTTTGAAAAGTATGATGATGAAGTGATCGAACAGATCCTGATCGAGGCGAAATACTACCGCTATATCGAGAAGCAGGCACATCAGATCGCACAGATGAAAGATATGCTCCGCATCAAGATCCCTAAGGGGTTCGACTTCGCCAAGGTGCAGGGGCTGAGCAACGAGATTGTCGAGAAGCTGGAGCAAGCGACACCGCCGACACTCCATGCCGCCTCACAGATATCAGGTGTGACTCCGGCAGCACTGGAGATCATCCACGTCTATATCAAAATGGCACAAAAGGCATAAATGTCAGAAAAGTATGCTATAAGTGATCAGAGAAATAATAAAGGATAGACCATGGTATATTACTATGCACATACAGGACACAAGATAGGGCTGGAGCGAGCCAGACGTGCGATGACCGTACTGAATGCACTGAGAGCCGAGGGGGTTGAGGTGCAGCTACTGGTCAATGATTTCCGTGCCGGTGTGGCGATGAAAGAGGAGCAGGGGCTGGATGCCTATGTCAATATCGAGACGATCCAGGATATCGATGCGATCGCCCAGATGGGGGACAGTGTCATTATCGATTCGGATGAGGATGATCACGGAAGACTGGTGAAGTATGTCTCCGACTTCAAGCAGGTATGGCGTTTTGCACATGACGAGAACGATAGCAGCGTACACGGAGAGATACTTTTCCGTCCGGGGTGTGATGATGAGACGTGCGAAGAGGCGTTGATCATCGATCCTTACTACTATAATGAAACCCGTACCAAAGAGGAACGTGTGCTCTTTTTCCTGAGAGACTATGATCATGACAAAACGATCCTTGGTAACAGTGCGTTTTTTGAAGCTTTCGATATGGAACTGCTGCTGGGGCACTACTTCTTCGTGAAGTATGAGAACGATCTGGAGAAGCTCTTCTCGACACTGCATGAACCTGAAGAGTACCGAGAGCTGATCAGCAGTTCGACCACTGTAGTGACCGCTTCTGCACAGGCTGCCATGGAAGCAGCGGTGAGCGGTGCGCAGGTGATCTTCATGCAGCTTGAGCCCGCTCCTCTCTATCCGATTTCTCTCCTGGAGTCTTACGGAATTACGATCGTAGAGGGCTTCGATATTGATGCGCTTCAGACTGCACTGGCGAAAAAAGGATCAGCTTTATCAAACAAACCGAAGCCTTTTGATGTATCGCCCTTATTGAAAAAGCTTTAATATTTCCCTTAATAGACCCGGTAAATTAAGACTAAATAACTCTTAATTTACCAAGAGTAACAGCTTTCATAGCTTTTCTAATCCTTGATTCAAATCATTCCGCTTTTAAAAGATTTGCTCTATAATAAATAGTTAAATTTATTATCAAGAAAGGAAATTGCTATGTCAAACAATTCTAAAGGTCGTCGAGACTTTATGGGTATGGCATTGGGCGGCTTTACTGCATTGGGCGGTTTGGGCGCACTTTACGCGATGAAGCGTACATGGGATCCGCTGCCAAGTGTCAAGGCTGCAGGTTTCACTACGCTCAACATGAAAGACTACAAAGATAACGAGCTTATTGTAGAGAAGTGGAGAGGGAAGCCGATCTTCGTATTGAAGCATTCGGCCGATGTCATCGAAAAACTCAAAAAAGAGAAGCCTGACGACCTGAAAAGACTCATCAAGGTAGGTGACGGTCACTATACGGTCTGTGTAGGTCTCTGTACGCACCTTGGGTGTATTCCCGGTTTTAGACCGGAGACACAGGATTTTCTCTGTGCCTGTCACGGTGGAATGTATGATGTGACGGCACAAGTGACCAAAGCACCGCCACCAAGAGGATTGGATATCCCTCCGTTCAGGATTGATGGTGAGAAGTTGGTACTGGGTGAAACCGGACCTGAATATGAAAAAATGTTGGCCGACGGCATAACATTGAAAGTATAGGAGGGATAGATGGCACATTTTGACCCTAATGCAAAACCGTTCAGCCACAAGTGGCTGAATGAAAGACTTGCGATTGATACACTCAAGCGTGTACTCTCTACCGAGTACTGGATTCCTAAGAACATCAACTTCCTTTGGGCAATGGGAATGGTATTGGCGGCGACCTTCGGATTGCTGCTGATCTCCGGTATCTTCCTGCTGATGTATTATCAGCCAAATACCCAGCTGGCATTTGATTCTGTCAACTATACGATTATGTCCGAAGTAGGCTACGGCTGGCTCTGGAGACATATCCACGGTGTAGGTGCATCGGTGGTTTTCCTGATCATCTACATCCATATGTTCACCGGGATCTACTACGGCTCTTATAAGAGAGGTCGTGAACTGATCTGGCTCTCCGGGATGCTGCTGTTTGTCGCATTCTCTGCAGAAGCTTTTTCAGGCTATATGCTCCCATGGGGACAGATGAGTTACTGGGCAGGGATGGTTATTACCAACCTCTTCTCTGGAGGATCACTGCATGCTGACGGTCTGGTAGAGTGGATCAGAGGAGACTATGTACCGGGACAGGCATTCCTGAATAGATTCTTTATGCTTCATGTACTGCTGATCCCTCTGGC
>CAYPWA010000118.1:0-4707 GCA_964414325.1 uncultured Sulfurovum sp.
AGAGACCTTTTTTCTTATATTATATCCCTGCAAGGTTAATTGAAATCAAATCACTCTTTTGGGATCAGCGGAGACTCCAGTTTCTCCCACTCCTGCATTCCCCACGCTTCAAGATCCTTCTGCAGTCTATCAAGACCTCTTTGTGGATGGCAGGCGTAGCAGGCATTGGTCTGGGGCGGCATCTTGTATGCCTTCGTTTCGGCAGGGTAGGTGAAGGCAAAGCGGTGTGAACGCACCGTCAGTGGGGATTTGCCCGTATGTTTCCCTGTTTTTGGCATATGGCACTCGATACAGAGTGATCCTTTGGAGTCGGGTTTGTGATGCGTATGCTGCTCAAGTGTGTCTTGATGCGGTCCGATCACCGATCCGAAACTGTGGCATTTCATACAGGCATGATTGCCCTGAGGATGTTTGGCGGTATTGTCCAGCTTGTGGGGATCATGACAGTTGATACAAGTGATACCGTGCTTGTACATACGGTCATGGATATACTCATTGCCTTGTGTGCGGTTTTTCTTGGCGGCACCATTTGGCCAGAACTCTTTGGTCTCTTTGCCCGGAGCGAAGGGAGCGGGCAGCTTGTAGCTGATGAGCGGTTTACCCGGTTCATACCCTTTGGGGTAATCGGTCGCATCCATCCAGAGATCTTTGGCGGTTGCTTTTTGGGTCTCCATGCGTTTGTCTCGGTTACGCATATGGCACTGCAAGCAGACTTCGTTAGTGCGGATGGGGTCTGCGATACTCGCTTTGTAAACGGGGTTGTCAGGATCATCGACATGGGCGCTTCCCGGACCGTGACACGCTTCACATGCGATGGCAGGCTCGACACGCTTTTGTCTGGACATATAGCCGGTAAAGTGACAGCCGTCACAGGTGGTCGAGGTGGGGAACTGTGTGTTGTCGTGTGGGTAGGAGTCATGATACCAATATTTGTAAGGTTTGAAATGCTGCCACTTGCCTGTCTGGGTATTCCACTGATAGTTTCCAAGCCTGTAGTCGGCTTTGCCGTTGATGGTCGCGGGGATCATATAACGCTGTTTGAATTTGCTGCCGATGGTATAGACGGCATCTTTGAGCGTAAAGTCTGCATCCTCCGGTAGTTTGGAAAAGTCTGCAACGACCACACCGGCATCTTTGCGTATATCCTGGATCATTTTGCTGTGCATAGAGTGCTTCCAGTCACGGTACTTCTCTTTGTGGCACTCTTTACATTTGATCGAGCCGACATAATGGGCATCTTTCTGTGCTTTTGGCTGCAGATCCATATTGAGCCCGACACGCGGTTTGGTCAGCTGTTTGTAGTAGGGTGCGATCTTGGGCATATTGCCCCAGATGAATGCAGCGATCAGGATAATGATAAGGGTGAGCCAGAAGAGGAGTTTTTTCATAGTATAAATGCCTTTTGCATAAACGGTTTGATCTTATCGAACTCGTAGCGGTGGTCAGTGAAGTGTTCAAAGGCGATGATGCCCTGATAGAGCAGCATATCACTGCCGTCTTTGGTCGGTTTTCCGTGTTGTTTTGCCAGTTTGAGAAACGGGGTCTCTTTGCCGTAGATCACATCGATGCAGGCTTTGGCGGAGGGGATAACGGCATCGAGGATCGTTTTGGGTGCGGGCAGAGAGTCGTCTTCGAGTCCTGCGGAGGTCATATTGATCACCAGATCGTAGGGCTGGGGAGTAAAGGTCTCGAAGGTAGCGGTCTCAAAGCCTTCCTGCGCAAACCGTTCCAAGCGTGATGCGGAACGGTTGAGGATACTCACTTCATATCCCGCCTCTTTGAGGATCACTGCAGTGGACTGTGCCGTACCGCCTGCACCGAGAAAGAGCACCTCTTTGGCATCTTCAAACTCCGAGATCGCCTTGAGAAATCCCGGAGCATCGGTATTGTAGCCGTGGAGTTTGCCCTCTTTTTCAACGATGGTGTTGACCGCCCCGACCTTCTGTGCGAAAGGATCGAGCAGATCACAGGCACGGTACGCCGCTTCTTTATGCGGTACGGTGATATTGATACCCTTTAGACCCAGTGCGAAGAATGTCTCTCTGAGTTTTTCTCCCTCTTCAAGCCGATAACGGTTGTAGCATCCGTCAAAACCAAGCCCCTTGAAGGCAAGATTGTGCATAAGAGGGGATTTTGAGTGCGAGACGGGATTGCCGAAGATGGCGTAGAGAAGGCTCATAGATTCTCCATCTCCTTAAGCGTAGCCAGCAGTGCGCCCAGCTTGTTCTTCACTTCGAGATACTCCAGTTCGGGTACGGAGTCGGCGACCACGCCTGCACCGGCTTGCAGGGTGATCCCTTCATTGTTGATGAGTGAGGTGCGGATGGCGATGGCGGAGTCCATGTTGCCGTTGAAGGAGAAGTAGCCGACACTGCCCGAATAGAAGCCGCGCTTGAGCCCTTCAAATTTAGCGATGAGTTCCATCGCTTTGATCTTGGGCGCTCCGGTCATTGTCCCGGCGGTAAAGGTGGCGGCAAAAAGGTCGAACATATCTTTATCATCGCGTATCTGTGCTTCGACATCGCTGACCATGTGCATCACATGGCTGTAGCGCTCTACACGCATCATATCGGTGACCTGGACCGTACCTGTCTTTGCTACACGACCCACATCGTTACGTCCGAGGTCGATGAGCATGAGGTGCTCTGCACACTCTTTGGGGTCGTTCAGCATCTCCTCTTCGAGTTCTTTGTCGCGTTTGGCATCTTTGCCGCGTTTTCGTGTACCGGCGATGGGTCTTAGCAGTATCTCCCCGTCAGTCAGACGAACCATCACCTCGGGACTGGAACCGCAGATAGAGAAATCTTCATAATCGAGCAGAAAGAGATAAGGCGAAGGGTTCTTGGAACGCAGTACCCGATAGAAGCTGAGCGGATCGATCTTTCCTTTTTGGGTATAGCGGTTGGAAAGGAGGATTTGGAAAATATCTCCCGAGCGGATATGCTCTTTGGATTCTATGACAAGCTGCTTGAATCGCTCCTCATCAATACTGAAACTCCCCTCACCGTCAAGTTCGACAGGTTTGAGGGTAAGTGGGGTGAAGCTGCTTTGGATAAGTGCTTCGATCTCTCTAAGTGCTTCGGTCATGCTCTCGTCATTGAGGATCAGGGTAAGCTTGGCACTTTTGTGTGAGTAGGCGATGATGATCTTGGGGCGTACGAGATCCAGATCGGGAGTGTTGAGTGTGTCTTCAAGAGGATCCATACTCTCTTCGAGTACCGGCTCAAAGACTTTGACCATATCATAGGCGATAAAACCAATGAATCCGTCAACGAAGGAGAAGCCAAGCTCCTGCGCTTTGGCTTTATAGGCTTTCTGGTCGACAGAGGCGTAATACTCTTTCATAAAGGTAAAAGGATCTTCTTCAAGAATACGGGAATGACCGTCGGCAGCTTTATAGGTTGTGATTTTGTTGTGGTAAACAATACGCTCTTTGGCACCGATGGTGATAAAGGAGAAGTTACCGTCACTGGTGTTGACCACACTCTCAAAGAGCATGGTGATCTCATCCGAGAAGAGCTGTTTGATTTTTCCGTAAAGTGCAACGGGTGTGAGTTGGTCGAAAAGGATTGTTTTGTGCATAATCGAACCTTATCTTTTGACTACGAAGGCATTTTTGTTGATAAGACTGCGTACCCGAGGAATGGCTCTATCGACTGCTTCACGGCTGGGGTAAGGACCGATGAGGACTTTGTTCATGCCCGAGATACGCATGACTTTATAGCGATATCCCTGCTTTTTGACCGAAGCGATCAGGCGAGAGCTGGGGGTCTGAGAGAAAGAACCGACCTGGATATAGAAGTTCTCATGAACTGACGGTGCAGGTTTAGGCTTGGAAGATGTCTTGAGAGTCGGTTTGGCGGTAGGTGAGGGGATTTTGACGATCTCTTTGGCTTTAGGCTGTTTTGGTCTGGCAGCAGGTTTGACTTTTGGTTTCTCCGCTGATACCGTTGGTGCAGTCTGCATGACCTTCTCTTCCTGTGTAGGCTTTGGTGTGGCCTCTGACACTTTTGTTTCCGAAGAGCCGGTGGTCTCATTGCCGTTGATCTCACTTTCGATCATGGTCGAGAGGGCTTTCTCATCCTCTTTGTCCTCATCATCGGTCGCTTGAAGTGTCAGTTCAGGGCTGATCATCTCGGTATCGTTGTCCACCAGTACGGCACGATCTCCGGCAGGATCTTTAAGGATGATTTTGGTCAGTATAATGGCAACGATCAGTACGACAATAAAGAGTGCGATGATGGTTAACAGCCCTTTCGCTTTGCCGTTTTTCTTCTCCGGGGTATCGATAATAAGGTCGTCTAGGTTGTGATCGTTCATCATAAAGGGGATCTCCGGGTAAATTTTGAATAATTGTAATAATTATACCCAATGATATGTTATAGAAAAGATTACTGGGATGAAAGGTGACCCCGGGAGGGGTCATGTCGGGTTTTGTGCTGTCAGTGTAGCGCTCCGGAAGAAGCGGTCTACACGTTTTTTTGCAAGGAGGGGGATTACTTCCAGCCGTCCTTGACAACTTTGACTGACTTGTCGTAAGGATATTTCTTGACAAGCTCTTTGACAGAAAGCTTCTGATCACCTTCTCTCATGAAGTGAGCGAGTGTGACAGATGCCCAGTAGTCGTTGGCATATTTCGTACCTTCAAGCTGTACAGGTACACCGTTCTTGTTGACAGTGTGACATGCCGCACAGGTAACAGGACCG
>CAYPWA010000119.1:0-2340 GCA_964414325.1 uncultured Sulfurovum sp.
TAACGATCGCATTCAAAAATGCTGCTTTGACATATGCTGCATCATCCACACCTGCGGGAACATGGTTTTTTAAAAGATCAAGAAGATACGCCTCTTCTACGATTGGATCCGCTTTCAACAATTCGACAAGCTCCGCTGTCTGCTCTGCTGTTAACGGAAGCGGCGGTACGCCAAGCTTTTCACGTTCAGCCGTATGTGCTTTATATTCTTCGACTAAGGCCATATTCGGACTCCTATTTGTGTATGAATTTGTAGGTCTATGGTAGCAGGTTTGCATTAAATCTTATTTGAATGATAAGCGGAGAAAAAGAGGAAGAAAAAGATGTGTCAGATAGTTACAGCAAAACCCCTCAAGAAAGAGCCTTTGTTACTTTAGGTGTATTGTCAGACCAGTATCTCCCTGTTTCCTTTGGCATTGGGTTCAGAAAGTACACCGGTTGCCTGAAGCTGCTCAATGATATTGGCAGAACGGTTATAACCTATCTGCAATTTACGCTGAAGGTAGGAGATGGAGGTCTTCTTGTCCGAAAGCACTACTGCTTTTGCCTCTTCATAAAGTGGATCGAGATCGATCTCTTTCTCTCCGTTCTCAAGCGATGCACCGCCCCCTTCGATCAGATAGCTCTCATCATACTCTGGCAGACGCTGCGCCTTGATATATTCGACGATCTCTTCAATCTCCTCTTCGGTCGCCCACGGTGCATGGATACGTACCAGTCCCGTCGTACCCGGAGGAGTAAAGAGTCCGTCCCCCCGACCGAGCAGGCTTTCTGCCCCCATAGAGTCGAGGATCACCTTGGAGTCGATCTTCTGTCCTACTCTGTAGCTCAGGCGTGAGGGGAGGTTTGCTTTGATAATACCCGTAACGACATCCACACTCGGACGCTGGGTTGCAACAATCAGGTGGATACCGCAGGCACGTGACTTTTGCGCCAGCCGTGCGATAGAGGTCTCCACCTCTTTACCGCCGTTCATCATGAGGTCGGCAAGCTCATCGATAATAATCACGATAAACGGCATCGGCTCATCACCCGAACCGTCACGCTTGATCTTCTCATTATAATTATCGATATTTTTGGTCTTTTTATCTGCCATTAAACGATAGCGACGCTCCATCTCCCCAACCATATTCGCCAGTGCGGCGATCGCCTTTTTCGGCTCAGTGATCACCGGCGTAATAAGATGCGGGATATCGTCATAGATCGAGAACTCCAGCATCTTGGGATCGATCATCATCAGCTTGAGCTTGTCCGGATCGTTCTTGTAGAGCAGTGAGAGGATCATCGCATTGATCCCCACCGATTTACCCGATCCGGTCGTCCCCGCGATGAGCAGATGCGGCAGCTTCTTGATGTCTGTGATAAACGGCTTTCCGACAATATCCTTGCCCAGTGCGATGGTCAGTGGTGATTTGGAGTTCTGGAACAACTCACTCTCGAGGATCTCACGCAGATAGATAATGTCCGCATTCTCATTGGGGATCTCGATCCCTACTACATCCCGTCCGGGGATCGGAGCCTGTATACGGATCGTCTCCGCACTCAGTGCCATTGCCAGGTCGTCCTGAAGTCCTAGGATCTTGGAGACCTTTACATGCGGTGCGGGCTTGAACTCAAAAGTCGTTACCAGAGGACCCGTGTAGGTACGTACCACGTCTCCGTCGATCTTGAAGAGTTTGAGCTTCTCGATGAGATCACCTGATTTGCGATCGATCTCGGCTTCGTTGACCTTTTTAGCCTGCCTGGGGGCTTTTTGTAAAAAGTCCAGCTTGGGAAGTTTGAAGTTTTTGGGCTTCTCTACCTTGCCCTTCTCCAGTGTCTCCATCAGCTTGGAGTTCTCCTCAAGTTCCTTGACGATCTCTACACCGCTTTTGGAAACGGAGGATTTCTCTTTCTCTTCCGAGTTCCATGGCAGATCTTCCACAACAGGCATATCTTCTATAGATGTCTCGATATTCTCCGGTGCAAGGACCTCTTCTTCGACACGCTCTTCTAGCTTTTTAGAGACTGTTTTATCTACCTTCTTCTTGCGTGGTGCGGCAGTTTTTTTTGGGGTAGATTTAGCGGTGATTCTTTTGCGTTCAGGCTCATCCATGACCGGCATCATCTCATCCTCAAGACGGGGTGAGGCGAAAGGATTGGTCAGCAGCATGCTGACTGCTTTTTTCATGCCACTTGCAACTTTGGAAAACACCCCTTCTCCCTCTCGTATGCTTTTGGTACGCCTGCTTGGATTTTCCGATCGTTCAGGGATCAGTGAACGCCACTCAAACGACTCATCAACGATGAACACAAGAGAGAGTGCCATGATCATCAGCCATAGCAGCCAAAGCCCTGCTTT
>CAYPWA010000119.1:2440-4691 GCA_964414325.1 uncultured Sulfurovum sp.
TTTAATATTAATTAATGAAGATATTATAACACAGAAAAATTAGGCATCTATGAAAAGATGTCAATTTGTCCTATTTTTCTCTTTTTTGGGCTTCTAACAATCAATGGTAAAGTACTTTTAAGTACCCGAAGAGTAAAATGCGTCCTACGTTTTACAACGTTGCCTCGATGGTGGAATTGGTAGACACGCTAGACTCAAAATCTGGTGGCTTCGGCCGTGTCGGTTCGACTCCGACTCGAGGTACCACCCCTTCTTTGAATCTATATTTCCAAACGATTTACAACTTTCGCGTACGGTTACGTCCATCTCTTTTTGCAATATACATGGCATCATCCGCTCGTCGTATCACCTCTTCGATATTGCTGTCCCTTCCATACTCAGCTTCTGCCACTCCCAGACTCACAGTAAAGCCAATCTTGGTTTCCTCTAATACTACATAGCTTTTTTCAACCTGCTTTCGGATACGTTCTGCAAGTTCATAGGCACCTTCTTGATCCGTTTTTGGAAGCAGGAGGACAAACTCCTCTCCACCGTACCGACATGATATATCACTCTGACGCTTGATCTCTTCCAGTATCTTGGAGAGGAGAACGATCACCTTGTCCCCTGTTTGGTGTCCATAGGTATCATTAACGTTTTTAAACCTGTCTATATCAAGCATGATCACGCTCAAGGGTTCATTTTCACGTTTTCCGAGGCTAAACATCTCTGTAGATATCTCACTAAAATAACGTCTATTGTAAAGACCGGTCAAAGCGTCTGTAATAGCAAGTTCACGCAATGCTTTCGTCTTCTCCTGCACTTTCATATCCAGTGTCGATATCTGCTCTTCCAGTCTATCCACCATACGGTTGAAATGTCTGGCAAGCAGTCCCACTTCATCATCACTGTTGGCAACCACTCGTATCGTAAAATCTCCCTCAGCGATCTCTCTGGCTGTATCTGCAAGTTCCTGTATCGGACGCAGCATACGATAGAGATAGTATGTCACAAATAGCAGAGATACAAAGAAGATAACCCCTCCGATATAGATGATCTCCCGATGCAGATGTCTCGAGGCTGCTTCCAGTTCGTCCACATAGACCGATGAAGCGACATAAAGCCCCATCGCGGGTACATAAGCTACCCACGATATCTTGTCGTAACGATAGCTTCCCTTATCTGTCGGCTTATCCCATTTGTAGTGCAGTATCCCTGCACTCTTCGCTGCAGTGATCAGATCTTTGTAGATAGGTCTTCCTGTGTCAGGATTAATAAGTGCTTTGAAGTTCTTGCTGTTGATGCGTCTGTCAGGATGGAGGATGAGATCCTTCTCATCGAAGATATAGATATATCCGCTTTTACCGATCCTTGTACGTTCTACCATATCGCGCAATTCATCAATAAGCTCCTGTTTTCTTCGGCGGATTTCCCGGTTGATATCATCGATGAATACACCTGTACCTATGACCATATCCCATTTGGAACAATCCCTACTGTAGGTAAGCTTTTCATACCACTGCTTCGCACCTTTGTGTTTGGGCCACCAGTATCGGGTAAAGCCCTCCCCTTCCTCCCTGGCAACATCAATCAGTCTGGGAACGATAAGGTTCCCCTTGATATCTCTGACATCATACATATTGGTACCATAGGGAATATATGGGTGGGCAAGTACCGTTCCATTATAATCAACGGCAAAAATATAGTTATGATCTCCATAACGAAGCTTTCGGATACGCTCGAGTGCCTTCTGCTTCATCAAAGCACGTTCTTCAGGATGCTTCAGAGAGTATTTGTAGTCTTCTGCAAGCATCGTATGAACAAGATCGATCATATCTCTTAGTTTCTGTTTGTGGCTCTCCAGGGACACCTTCTTGAAATTCTCAAGGTTTTTGGCAACATCGTTGGTCAGCAACACAACCTTCTCAAGCACCTCTTTGGCATTCTGCTCTTCAAGCTCCTTGATCGTTCTGTCTATCTTGGGCAATGCGACAAACATGATCGCTACACTATAGACAACAACCAGTGTCATCATCACGATCAGAAATTTACGCAGGATCTTGGAATGCAGCATGTCACAGCTCCTTCTTCTACCCACATTTTAGCACAACTCTGCTCTTCTTTTAACTTTTCCTGCTATAATTCGATCTGTAACAGCAGTTACCAGCCAGTCTGAATACAGACGAAACTCCGTGCGGGAGTAGCTCAGTTGGCTAGAGCGTCAGCCTTCCAAGCTGAGGGTCGCGGGTTCGAGTCCCGTCTCCCGCTCCAC
>CAYPWA010000120.1:0-1782 GCA_964414325.1 uncultured Sulfurovum sp.
TGTAGGGGCAGGTCTTGTACCTGCCCTTGTTCTCCAAATTTACCTATGATGTTTTATTATCAATATACTCTTGGATGAATTTCCGTACATCACTGTAGACAAAAGAGTCCTTGTACCCCTCTATCTTCCCACCGCTGGCGTTGGGGTGTCCGCCGCCGTTTCCTATCTGTGCCGCCATCTGTGAGACATCAAGTTTGTTGTTGCTGCGCAAAGAGAAGTTGCCGCGGAAGTTGACATCCATATAGAAGTCGTAGTCGGGGTTGTTCACCAAAAAGGTGTTGCCGATGATGGAGGTGTTGCCGACGTTGTAGCCGAGGATGCCTTTGTAACCCTTGTAGTGGATCGTAAGGCGCTGTTTGTCTTTGGTGAGCAGGTCGGTGACGTAGTAGGCGACGAGATTGTCTTTGGTATCATTGACCTGCTGTTTGAAAAAGGTCTTTTTGATCTGATGCAGGTCATCATCAAGCCGGATGGGTGCTTCGTGCATCTCGATGCGTTCTTTGGCAGCTTCGATCATGGAGAGTTTGAAGGCTCTGTCCTCATCAGGGAAGAGGATACGATTGATCTCTCGGGCACCCGAGATCATCCCAAGCATCACTTTGCCATACTCAAAGAGCGGATCGTCTGAGAGCCAGATATCGATGGCATTGATAGCATTGACGATGGTACTATATCTCCCCTCGGGATCAAATCCGTAGTGTTGACGCAGCCAGTCGTAGGTGATGAGTGTCGCACAGCGTGTGGTATCGAGTGTGTACCATGCAAAGCGCTCCGCAGCGTTGGCACCGGTGGCATGATGATCGAGCAGTTGGAGTTTCGCACCGATGCGCATTGCTTCTTTCTCGATCCAGTTCCCCTCTTTGGTCGTAAGGTTGAGATCGGTGATGAGGATGAGCCTCTCCGTCTCGTCACCGTGTACGAACATGTCCTGCTCGATCTTCTTGACCATCTCTTCAAGCCGTGCAGTCACTTCCGGGCCGTAGTTGGCGTTGTAGCATTCAATTTTATCGAAACATTTGGTCGTAAGGTACTGGCAACCGTAGCCGTCGAGGTCGATATGGGAGAGGTGATAGACGTGTTGCTTCATTTACAATATGTCTCCAAGGGTAAGTCCGTGGAGAAAGTCATCGATCTTGGATTGGAAGTTGGCAAGAAAAGGAGAGATTGCACAGCTGCCGATAGCACCGTTGGGGCAGGTGTTCATATAGCTGGTACAGTCAAAGACCGCTGGTGCTTTTCCCTCTGCGGCAAGGATGATACTGTGCACGGTTATCTCGTTGACATCCTGTGCAAGCACAAATCCGCCGTGTGCCCCTTTGCGCGACTCCAGTATCCCCTCCTTGGCAAGGCTTTGAAGGATCTTGGCAAGAAAGCTTTTTGGGATGCTCAGTTCGTTGGCGAGCTGTTCCGCTCCGATCGGTTTGTCCGATTTACGGATAGAGTCAAGGGAGAGAAGAGCATATTCGCTTGCACGTGTCAATAACATAGGGTTTACCTTCAATTTAATTAGGAGTATTTTACTCTATATTATATTATAGTTTGGTTTAACGGTTTTTAAATCGTTGATATAAGGCGTGCAAAAGGTTAATATGCTATGATTTCGGACTCATTTTACATCAAGTGAGAATTCAAATTACCAATCAGGAGGTCAGAAATGGCTTTGGATCAGGCGAAAAAAGCAGAAATTATTGCTAAGTACGCAAGAGGCGAAAACGACACAGGTTCTACAGAAGTACAGGTAGCACTCCTTACAGAGCGAATCAAATACCTTACAGAGCACCT
>CAYPWA010000120.1:1882-4656 GCA_964414325.1 uncultured Sulfurovum sp.
CAGAAGTACAGGTAGCACTCCTTACAGAGCGAATCAAATACCTTACAGAGCACCTTAAAACAAACAAAAAAGACCACTCTTCAAGACTGGGACTTCTCAAACTTGTCGGTCAGAGAAGAAGACTGATGAGATATCTCAAGAAGGTTGACCTTGAGAGATGGCATAAGATCAAGGATGCCCTCGGCATCAGAAACTAAAAATTCTGACCTTTTTGCTGATTTGCACGCATCTTTCAGGGATGTGTGCGGTCAGCTATTGCACATAGCCTCCCTTACACAAACCCTGAAATCTACGTACAACTCACCAAAAATCTTTAGTGGCTTAAAACATAAATATAGCCTTCCTTGCAATAAAAAATCTTGAAACCTATATACAACTCACCAAAAATCTGTGTAGGGTGCGCATACTTGCGCACCAAGGTGGACATGTCCACCCTACAGATAGTCCTCTTAAAAGTTTAGTCAAATGCACTAAAGTTAATTATTAAAAAATACTTAATTAATACTTGACAAATAATCACTCAATGTTGTATAATACTCTCAAGCATTTGAATTGACGGTGCAAGTTTTTAGGAAAAGGAGGTCTGTGATGAGTCAAGAAGAGAAAGATCTTGAGCAGACTCAGCACGAAGAGCAGCAGACAGAAGCGTCTGAGACTCAGAGTGAAGAGCAAACACAGGAGCATGATCCGTTAGCGGCGGCACAGGCGGAAGCGGCTGAGTATAAGGATAAGTATATCCGTGCCCATGCCGATTTCGAGAACGCCAAAAAGCGTCTGGAGAAGGACAAAGCCAATGCGGTTGCGTATGCGAACGAGAGTTTCGCCAAAGATATTTTGGCGGTGATCGATTCGTTTGAGCAGGCGTTGGCGTCTATCGAAGGTGCGAACGAAGAGAACAGCGGTGAAGTACTTGAGAAGATGAAAGAGGGCGTGAAGCTCACCTATGAACAGCTCAAAAAGATCCTTGAGAAGAACCATATCAAGGAGATCAGCTGTGAGGGTGAGTTCGATCCCGAGGTGCATCAGGCGATCATGCAGGTCGAGAGTGATGAGCATGAGCCGGGTGATATCGTACAGGTGATGCAAAAAGGGTATACAATCAAAGACCGTGTACTCAGACCGGCAATGGTTTCTACTTGCAAATAGTAAGTAGAAACCGTGAGTGAATCTCACAAAAAATAAATTTGAGCGAATGTGACTAAAGTTGCATCCTCACCGTGATATTTACAGTATACTGACGGTAGAAAAAAGAAACAGAAACTCTAACATAAAGGATACGAGATGGGTAAAGTATTAGGAATCGACTTAGGAACAACTAACTCTGCAATGGCAGTCTACACCAATGGTGAAGCGGCAATCATTGCGAATAAAGAAGGGAAGAACACTACACCTTCTATTGTGGCATATACCGACAAGGGTGAAGTGCTGGTGGGTGAACCTGCCAAAAGACAGGCGGTAACAAACCCCGAGAAGACGATCTACTCAATCAAAAGAATTATGGGTCTGATGTGTAATGAAGACAAAGCGGCGGAAGCTAAAGAGAGACTTCCTTACCATATCATTGACAGAAACGGTGCGTGTGCCATTGAGGTAGATGGCAAGACCTATACACCGCAGGAGATCTCTGCAAAGGTACTGATGAAGCTCAAAGAGGATGCCGAAGCGTATCTGGGTGAGACAGTCACTGATGCGGTCATCACCGTACCGGCATACTTCAACGATGCACAGCGTAAAGCGACCAAAGAGGCGGGTACGATCGCGGGATTGAACGTCCTTCGTATCATCAACGAGCCTACCTCTGCGGCACTGGCATACGGGCTGGATAAGAAGGATGCAGAGCAGATCGTGGTCTATGACCTTGGTGGTGGTACCTTCGACGTGACTGCGCTTGAGACGGGTGACGGTGTGGTTGAGGTACTCGCAACCGGCGGTGACGCATTCCTCGGTGGGGATGACTTCGATAACCGTATCATCGACTATGTCGCTGAGGAGTTCAAGGCAGAAACCGGTATCGATATCAAAGCGGACGTGATGGCACTTCAGCGTGTCAAAGATGCGGCTGAGACAGCGAAAAAAGAGCTCTCTTCTGCGACAGAGACCGAGATAAACCTGCCGTTCATCACTGCCGATGCGAGTGGGCCAAAACACCTTGTGACCAAGATCACAAGAGCGAAGTTCGAGTCCTTGATCTCCGATCTGGTAGACAGTACGATCACGACGATCGAGTCTGTACTTAAAGATGCGGGACTGACCAAGAACGATGTCAAAGAGGTTGTTATGGTCGGTGGATCTACCCGTGTACCACTGGTACAGGAGAAGGTCAAAGCTTACTTTGGTAAAGAGCTGAACAAGTCGGTCAACCCTGACGAGGTCGTTGCGATCGGTGCGGCGATTCAGGGTGGTGTCCTTGCCGGAGATGTCAAAGATGTACTCCTGCTTGATGTCACACCGCTTAGCCTTGGTATCGAGACACTTGGCGGCGTGACCACCAAAGTGATCGAGAAGGGTACGACGATCCCGGCGAAGAAGTCTCAGATCTTCTCTACCGCAGAGGACAACCAGCCTGCGGTAAGCATCCACGTACTGCAAGGTGAGCGTGAGTTTGCCAAGGACAACAAGTCGCTGGGTATGTTCGAGCTTAGAGACATCCCGCCCGCACCAAGAGGGGTACCTCAGATCGAGGTGACCTTCGATATCGACGCCAACGGTATCTTGACGGTATCCGCGGTTGACAAAGGTACAGGTAAGTCTCAGGAGATTAAGATCACCGGTTC
>CAYPWA010000121.1:0-4655 GCA_964414325.1 uncultured Sulfurovum sp.
TTTATGCTCAAACTCGATCACGGATCGTTCAATACCCGCCAAAAGAGGCTCTATGCAAAATATGACCTGAATATAGAGGAGATGCGTATCCTCTCACAGAACAAACTTGCAGGCGCGCTGCATCTGCAGGGTGATATCGCGAAGCAGGGAGAAAAGCTTGTTGTCAAAGGGAAGAGTGGCTCACTGGGCGGTGATCTGCACTTTGATATCGGCGAAGATGCGATGATCTCCCTGCAGGGAGTCTCGGCTGAAAAGATACTGATGATGCTCAGACAGCCGCACTACCTTTCGGGAAAATTGACCGCAGAGGTGAAGATAGCCGATATCAAGCAGATGGGACAAGGCAGTTATAGTCTCTCTCTGCGCAAGGGGCGTTTGGACAGCGGTGTGATCCGTAAGCATTTTGGGTATGCACTCCCTCCGGGTACCACGCTGGAGGGAGAGAGCAAAGGAGAGATACGAGGGGGAGTGCTGCATGCGGATACGAAGATCCGCTCCAGTGTCGCCGCACTGACACTCTCCAAACTGCGCTACACGATCGCTGCAAAAGAGCTGGAGAGTTTATTCAATTTGCACTTTTACAAGATCGCCAAGGATGTAACACTACAGGGAAAAGTATCGTATAAGAAGAAGATCTCTTTGAAGGGTGAGGCGAAAGGGCTTGGCAAGAGTGTGCGCTTCAGCTATGACGGTACGCGTGCACGGCTTGAGTCACAGGGGATGCGCATCGAGAAGATCATCTCTCTCGCCTCCCTCCCGACCTATCTACAGGGAGCATTGGATGCCAAGATCGTACTGGATGACACAACCCGTATGAACGGCAGCTACAACATCCATGCCAAGCGTCTCGTCACACTGCCTGCAGCGATGAAACGGCTCATAGGCAGACCTGCGAAGGTGACACTCTGGGTCGATGCCAAAGGCAGGCTCAAAGCCTACAAGGCGTACGGTGATGCGGTGATCAAGAGCACGGTGG
This sequence comes from uncultured Sulfurovum sp., assembly GCA_964414325.1. Taxonomy (GTDB): domain Bacteria; phylum Campylobacterota; class Campylobacteria; order Campylobacterales; family Sulfurovaceae; genus Sulfurovum. Next base: position 977 of record CAYPWA010000121.1, read on the forward strand.
GGACGCTGCGGCTTGAGAAGATGACTGCAGATCTCAAGCAGGGTACGTTGCAGTCACAGTACCGGATGGATATCCCCGATCTGACAACACTCTATGCCCTCACAGGTACCAAACTCTACGGTACGCTGCAGACAACAGGCAAGGTACGGCAAGGGCGCACCCTGCGTATCGACGGATCGACCGCATCGCTGGGCGGACGTGTGGACTATATGCTGGTGGGCGAGCACTTCAGTACGACGATCCGATCCGTACCGCTGGAGCGCATCTTGAAGATGCTTGGCTATACACCCGTAGTAGAGGGTAAGGCTTCCGGGAAGGCGCGTTATAATCTCAAGCGCCGGAAAGGCAAGGCGGATCTGACCCTTGCCTCGTTTAGGATCAAACCCAATGAGTGGACACGGGTGCTAACTCCCGTACTGGGGAAAGATCCTTCACGGATCATCTTCAAAAAGACGACATTCCATGCCGATATCAACGGCGACATCGTCACCTATACCCTCCATGCCAAAGGGACACGCAGCGCCATCGATGTGACCGAGGGAAGGATCGACCAGCGCAGCGGTACACAGCGTGCAAAATTCAAGGTAGTGTATGGAAAGTACACGGTGTATGGCAAGATCAAAGGAACCCTCGATCATCCAAAGATCACGATCGATACAAGCAGACTGCTCAAGGATAAATTTCAGAACAAGTTGCAAAAAAAGATCGAAAAGAAGTGGGGCAAGGAAGCGGGAGCACTGCTTAGAGGATTGGGGCTTTAGCGAAAGAGCTCCAGCAGTTTGGTCACAGGCTCCTCATTGGTGAAGATCTTCACATAGCGAATGTCGTGCTGTGAGAAGTGGGCGAGCATCTTTTCGTCGTTCTCCTTGAGACGGGCGAGGTATCGCTGTCTGTTCCTTTTGCCGATGTAGGACTCCTCCGTCTCAGCACTGCGCGGATCATGAAGGATCACCTCTCCCTGTACGGGAGAAGTCTCTTCATCGCGTTCACGGATGACCAGTGCGATTACCTCATGACGCTGTGCAAGGAGCGAGAGATCGATCGGTTCGAGGAAATCATGCAGGACAAAGAGCAGCGAGGGTTTGAGGATACGTCCAAAGAGTGCATCGAGCGATGCTTGTGTCTCGACCGCTGTGTGCAGCAGGGATTTTTCATGGAGCTGCTGCATGAAGTGTTCGATCTGAAAGAGATGTTTGGTCGGAGGGGTGGCGAGCACCTGAGTCTGTGTAAACGCAATACCGCTGAAGAGATCGTTGTGCCACTGCGCGGCGTAGCCTATGAGCATCGCTGTCTGCACCATGGTATCCTGCTTGGCATTACCATTGCCGAAGTAGAGCCTACCGTCAAATGCCGGCAGTGCGGTGACGACAGAGAGCTCACGGTTGGCATGCAGCTCTTTAATGTAGGGTTTGCCAAGCTTTGCCGTGACCGTCCAGTTGATCTTGCGGATATCATCCCCCATCTGATACTCCCGAAGCTGCGCAAAGTCATACCCCTCCCCATGCAGTCTGGAGAGGTTGTGCCCGTTTAGAAGCGTATAGACCTGATGGCGCGCTTTGAGCTGGAGTGCCTTGAAAGAGGTGTTCATGGTACCGGTACCGTCTCCACGATACGGGTGATGATCGCATCACTGTCGATGCCTTTGGCTCTGGCTTCGTAGCTCAGTACGATGCGGTGTCTGAGTACATCGTGGATGACCATGCCGATATCGGCGGGAGAGACGAAGTCGTTGCCGCGTAGGAAAGCTTTGGCACGCGCGGCTTTGTAGAGGTCGATGGAGGCGCGGGGGCTCACACCGTACATGATCTGTTCGCTCAGTTCGGGCATCTCAAATCGTATGGGGTCTCTTGTCGCACTAATGAGTTTCACGATGTAGCGCTCGACCTCTTCATCGATATGGAGGGTCTCCAGCTTCTCCTGTAAGGCAAAGAGTTCTTCCAGCGTGAGTACCTGTTCGATCTTACCGAAGCTTTTGGTCGCACCTTTGCGCATGATCTCCAGCTCCTCCTCTTCGGAGTTGTGGGAGACAATCAGTTTCATCATAAAGCGGTCAAGCTGTGCTTCGGGAAGCGCGTAGACCCCCTCCTGTTCGATGGGGTTCTGTGTCGCCATGACGAAGAAGGGGCGCTCCAGTGTAAAGGTCTCATCCGCGATGGTCACCTGTCGCTCCTGCATCACCTCCAGCAGTGCGGACTGCACCTTTGCAGGGGCACGGTTGATCTCATCAGCGAGCAGGAGATGGGTGAAGAGCGGTCCCTTTTTGATGGAAAAGGAGTGATCATGGGGATTGTATATCTGTGCACCGATGATATCGGAGGGGAGGAGGTCAGGGGTGAACTGTATCCGCTTGAAGTCCAGTCCGAGCGCTTTGGAGAGGGCGTTGATCGTTGTGGTTTTGGCAAGTCCGGGTACCCCTTCGATCAACACATGCCCGTCACTGAGTAGTCCAATGAGCAGCCCCTCGACCATCTCTTCCTGTCCGATGACCGCTTTCTTGAGTTCCTGTTTGAGTCTGTCGATACCGTTTGTCATGTCAGTTGCTCCTTTGCTTCGCGTTTGAGTTGTTTGATCGGGTGGCTCCCGTTGCCATAGAGATCCTGCTCCAGCTTCTCGATCACTGAAGTGAATCGCTGTGCGTCATATGCGAGAAGCAGCCTCAGCAGGGTGCGTTTGTCCCCGCATGCATCGATCTTTTTTTCGAGCGGATGGGGCTGTGTGCTGCCGTTGGTGCGCGGTAGCCTGATCAGCTTCGCACTAAGCACCCCTGTGATGAACGCCAGCAGATATCCCAACCATGAAAGAATACCCTCTCCTATATTCTTCAGTGAAGGCGGTGTGTCAACTTTGTCAACGAGACTGTTGACATCAACAGGGGTGATCTCGAAATGCTTTTGCGGGATGGTGAGTGTGTAGGGTCTGCCGCTTTGGGGGTCGAATGCCCGCAGTTTCACCTCTGGGAGTGTAAAGCTCTCTTTGGCAGAGAGTGCCAAGGTGTAGGTGGCTTTGTAGGTGATCCCCTCAGATGAGAGGAACTGCTCCATATGCGGTTCCTCCGCAAAAATCTTGACCCCCTCTATGGGAGGAAGTATCTGCGTCAGTTTCGGGGGATACCCTTTACCTGTGATGGTCACCTTCAGTGGAATGGGGGAGAATGCCTCGGCATGATCGGCATCGAAGGTAGCCTCAAGGGTGTATTTCCCTATCAGTTGTGTCTTGGCAGGTATGGGTCTGACATGCAGTTGCAGCGGGGGAAGGATGACGGGGTAGTCTTTGGTCTGCAATTTCTTGAAGTCGTCTCTGTCCCCCGACGCACTGTAGGCGACTTTCTGTTCGTCGGTGACACGCTTGGTCATAGCGAAGGTGACATTGATATCCCCCGTCTTCAGCGGATAGAGTTCGTAACGGTAGTGGTGGTGGGCATGGTAGAGGGTATCGTCATGTACACCGTCTATCTGGATCACCTTGTAGTCGGCACTCGGCTTGAGCGAGAAGCGGTAGAGCAGGACAACATCGTGATTGGTCTGATTGAGATCCACCTCTATGTGCACGGGTGCTTTCAGGTAGGGGGTATGGGTGTCGGTACGCAGGTCAAACCGGAAGTCCTCACCGTGTAGCATCGACAACACCAAGAGTCCCCACCAAAGCGGCAGTAGCAGATCACCACGGCTGTTTTTCACGG
>CAYPWA010000122.1:0-4601 GCA_964414325.1 uncultured Sulfurovum sp.
CTCACCATGCCGTTCTCTATCATGATCATCCCTTCCAATTCCGCCTCATATACACGATCCCCGAACTTTTCGACCGCTTCATCCACCGTAGGCATACATTGACAAAAGTAGAAGAAATCATCTTTGGGAAGATCGTTTTGGGGCGAAGTACCAAAACGGGATGCGAATGCTTCTATGTCATAGAGTGGCTCCGCCTTTCCCTCAAGGAGTAATCGGTTCGTCCCCTGACTTTCGATCAGCCTGTGAGGCAGCACGAAAACCTGCTTCCCCATCTTGAGTGCATACTCCACAGAACGGAGTGATCCGCTTCCAATATCCGCTTCGGTCACGATCAGTATCTCTCCCAGTGCCACAACCAGTTCATTGCGCACGACGAAACTCCAGTTGGTCGCGCGAAACCCGTCATTGAACTGGCTCAAAAGCAGCCCTCTTTCCTCAATCGCGACGATCAAATCATGATTGAAAGCCGGATAGCGGATATCAAGCCCGCAGCCGAGCACTGCGATGGTATTCTCCACACCTGCGGCTTCATGTGCCAAGGCATCGACCCCCATCGCCGCACCGCTGACGATGCAGACACCCCTTTGGGAGAGTGCCTTCGCCAGTGCTCTGGTCATCTCCTGTGTATAGAGAGAGGGGCGTCGTGTCCCGACAATAGAGACCTTCGGTCTGCGCAAAAGACCGAGATCTCCCCGATAGAAAAGCTCCTGAGGATACTTACGCATCGCATCAAGCGCATCGATATGGAACGGTACATCTGAAGTCGGCATGATCACTCCTCTTTTTGGAGGTATTCTATCATGCTACGATAATGGTGCTTGGAAATATTTCAAATTGTCATAAATTAGAGTATCAGTCCCCAAACAAAATAGGCAACCAAACTCAATACGGTAGCCCCTATCAGATTGAGCTTGAACCCGATAATCGCCATCTCCTTGATACTGATCACCCGTGAGCTCATGACAATGGCATTGGGCGGCGTGGCAATGGGAAGCATAAAGGCATAGGAGGCTGCCACCGTTGCAGTCATCAAAATGATCCTGCTCTGTTCCTCCGGCATATAGTGAGAGAACTCATAGAATATCGGGATCGCGATGGAGGTGAGTGCCGTATTGCTTGTCACCTCCGTAGAGAAGGTCACAAAAAGCGCTACGATCACCAGCATCCAAAAGAACGGAAGTGTAGAGATCACATGCAGTTTCTCGGCAATATCCCCCGCCAACCCGGTTGAGATGAAAGCTGCGGCGATACTGAAACCCGCACCAAAAAGAAAGATGATTTCATAAGGCAGGTTGCGGGTGTCTTCCCATGTCAAAAAGCCAATCTTGGGTACGAACATCAACAGCCCGAATCCCAACAATACCAGCTTCTCATTCAAGGCTACACCGGCGATCTGCTTCATGAAAGTATTGACAATCAGTACAAACGCAAGCAGTCCGATGATCCCATAGAGTCTTTTCTGTTCACTGTTTAAAGAGAGCTTCTCCTCGTCCACATCTTCCACAGACTCTTGGGAGACCCCCAACGAGAGAAGGTAAGGCATCACAAGCAGCATCAGTCCGACCACAGGCAACATCAGCAGCATCCAACCCCCGAAGGTCATCACCGGCAAATGGTGCTCTTCCAGAAATCCCATCAGAATCAGGTTTGGCGGTGTACCGATGGGAGTCAGGATACCCCCGATACTCGCACCGTATGCCGTGGCAAGCAAAAAGCGTACCTTCAGGCGTACATTCTCACTCAAAAAGAGTGCGATGGGCATCAGCATCAGGGTAATGGTGGTGTTGGAGAGGATCGCACTCAGCAGTGCGGAAGTGATCGCCAATGCATAGATGATCCCCCGTGGGGTCTTGGGAAATATCCCCAGCAGTTTAGCGGAAAAATAGCGGTGCAGTTCAATTTTCTCTATCGCAATGGCAAGCATGAAGCCACCCAGAAACAAAAAGATGATCGACTTGGAGTAGTTGGCTGTCACTGCATTGGTATCGAGTATCCCAAAGACCGGAAAGAGAATAATCGGCAGTATGGAGACCACGCCAAGCGGCAACGCTTCGTTCGTCCAGAGGGTCACAAGCAGTGCGACCAGCCCGATCAGGATCGCATGCTGTAGAGGAAACCAGATCTGTGTCAATGCAAAAAATACCGCACCTATTGCCACTGCGATGCCTATTCCTCTCATCTAGTCCTCCTGAAAAATTCCATCTATATAGACTACCTCTACCTCTTTTAAAAGTGGCTTAGCATGTCTAAGCGCCTCCATAGTCATATGGTGTGGATGTCCTATCGCTATGGCATATCCGTTCTTCTTCGCCAACCGTACTGCTTTTTTTAACTGTCCATGGATATATGAAACAGATTTAACATTGTCCAGAAAGATATCGCGCGCTACATAATCATCACCAAAACGGTGGGCTACCTGTTTCACCTTGCTCTTGGCAGTCGTACGACTGTCGATAAAGGCAAATCCCTCATCCTTCATCGCACGATAGAACTTCATCATCGCCGACTCATCCGCGGTGAAACGAGAACCGGTATGGTTGTTGATATAGTGTGCTCTGGGGAAGAGCCTGCGAAGTTCTCTCATCCTCTGCACTATCTGTGCTTGCGTAAAGCTGTGCATCAATGTCTTGCTTTGTCGGTTGAACTTCGCACTGCCTGACTCCATAGGGAGGTGTATCATATAGTGTACCGCATGTGTCGCCAATCTTGGCGTATAAGGAGAAAGCCTATAGGGCGGGAAGATCGATGGAGTTACCGGCACAGGAAGAGACTGGATCGCTTCGAGCTGTTTTGGGGTGTGTACATCATCAATGATGATCACCAGTTTCGGTCTCTCTCCCCGATATGCCAGTTTGGTATGCGTAGCGTATGTGGTTGCAGCAGAGGATGGCACTGCCCGAGGCTTGATTGTCTGTTTCTTTTGAACAACCGGTTTTGACTTGTGTGTAGGTCTTGACTGCGTTTTTTTCTCTTTCACCCTATGTGAAGGAGACAGACTATTTGTTGCTGTTTCTTTTCCTGTCCAACAGCTTCCCAGACAGTATCCTACGGCAAGCATCAAAGCCATAAGCGAGAGCACAAGTGCAATAACCTTGATACGTCCCCCTGTTTTTTGCTGCTTTTTGCGGGTAGATGTTGTACGTTTTCGAGAATTTCTTTTCGCATTATTTCCAGAACTTGTTCGTCGAGATCCGGATCTGCTTTTTTTGGAAGATGGTGCCATAAGTACCCGCTCAATTTAGATTGCGGCATTATAACAAAAGGTTCATTACCCTTATCTACTTATCCTCTTTCAGATCATATCTATCAAAACAGCGTTTTGTACGCTGTTGGCGTGTCTCATCCCTCTTGCTTCCTTTGCTGGCAAAATGTGTACTGTCATTGACAAAGACATCCTCAATGCACACCTTTCCACTTTCCAACGGTGCTTTCATCCGTACTTCAAACACCCGTTTCTCGGCATCGAGCTTATCTTCATAATAACCGAAATCCGCGACCCTTTCACCAAACTGATTATAATACACTACTTGGTAGATTGTCATAGTTCTCCCCTATACTTCCCAATTGTTGCAACAATGTTACTCTAATGAAACTAAAACAAGTATAAAACGAATAGAAACATACATAGTAATGCATATATTTTAATCATCTATGAGATATTTATTAGACATTCATGGAATAATAATGTTATTGTATCGTCATTTATTCGAAGATGACACCGGCTCAAGTAAGTAATTGTTGTAAAAAATAAAAGGAAAGTAAAGTAGCAAGAGGTACTCTCCCGAAGAGGAGAGCTGGACAACTATTTTAGTTCTTGTCCTGATCAACGATCTTGTTCGCAGAGATCCAAGGCATCATTTCGCGAAGCTGTCTTCCTGTCTTCTCGATCAGAGAGGCTCTGGAGTTGGCTCTTTCGGCATTCATTCTCGGATATCCCGCCTGACCTTCAAGGATGAAGTCTTTGGCGAACTGACCGTTCTGGATCTCTTTGAGGATCTGCTTCATCGCTTTTTTGGACTCATCGTTGATGACGCGCGGACCGCTGACATAGTCACCGTACTCCGCTGTATTGGAGATGGAGTATCTCATATCCGCGATACCGCCTTCGAACATCAGATCAACGATGAGTTTCAGCTCATGCAGACACTCGAAGTAGGCAAGCTCAGGGGCATACCCTGCTTCTGTCAGTGTTTCAAACCCTGCCTGTACCAGTGCGGTCGCACCACCACAAAGGACTGCCTGCTCACCGAAAAGATCCGTCTCTGTCTCATCTTTGAATGTTGTCTCGATGATCGCTGTTCTACCGCCACCAATTGCAGATGCATAAGAGAGTGCCAGCTCTTTGGTCGTACCGCTTGGGTCTTGACCTACCGCAATCAGATCGGGGATCCCCCCGCCTCTGACAAACTCGGAGCGTACCGTATGTCCTGGAGCCTTGGGAGCTACCATCATAACATTTACATCCGCTCTTGGGTGGATACGACCGTAGTGTATGTTGAACCCGTGACCAAACGCGATCGTCGCACCCTCTTTAAGGTTTGGCTCGATCTCCTCCGCGTAGATCTTTGCCTGATCCTCATCGGGAAGAAGGATCATCACGA
>CAYPWA010000123.1:0-1487 GCA_964414325.1 uncultured Sulfurovum sp.
ATAACCTCATCGCCTATCCGATACTGGCGATCGTCTTGGTTACAGGTATCGCGACGCTTCTTTACGGCATCTATGCCGCACTCTTCAAACAGAACAAAAAGGCGATCTGGTACAGTGGTGTCGGAACGGTACTCACTATCACCGTGTTGCTCTTCAATCTGGGGATCAATCACACGGTCTACTATCCCTCACTCGCAGACCTGCAGAGTTCACTGACCATCGAGAACAGCTCGGGCAGTCACTACACACTCTTTGTGATGAGTATCGTCTCGCTGCTGGTACCGGTGGTACTGGGCTATATCTATGCGGTATGGCGCTCGATGGACAAAACCAAGATTACCATCGATGAAGTCAAATCCGATGCACACCACTACTAAGGAGAAACAATGGAATATCTAGAAGGTATGATCTGGTATGCGATGTGGCCGGTGGTCATCATCCTCTCGGTCAAGTTCGTACAGCACAACCTGCAGCACTTCAACAAACTCGAGCGCCTTGAGGCATATGAGAAGAAGTACGGCAAGGAGATAGAGGCGTAAGCTCTATACCCCCTGCGTAGTGTCGAACACGCGAATATGCAGACGATCCGAGTAGCGGAAGTTGTGTTTCATGCAGAACTCAAAAACCGCTCTGTCATTGCGCCAGATGGTATCTCTGCTTTCGCCTACCGGCATACAGTAGACATCGAGCTGGGGCAGGATCTTCCGTACTTCATTGATCTCATCTATGGCCGTTGTCTTCACAAGATCCGCATCTATCGTGAATTTGAGGAATGACTCATTTGTATGGCTTTGAATACTTTTCAGCGCTTGTGGAATGAGCCGTTTTTCTTTTGGCTCTCCCGAGTTGGCAAGCTTTAAAGAGAGAGCGAACACACAGGACTTGTAGGCAGGATACCTGTCAAAATCGATCTCTATCGTACCATTTGTCTCGAATGTCACACGAATACCACGCGAAACCAGCCATGCGATCACCTCGTAAAAGACCCTGTCACTGTGGTACATCAACGGTTCACCCCCGGTAATGACCATATCGGGGTCGTACCCTATCGTGTCAAATTCTCTCTCAAGCGCTGCGATCAGCGGCGCACTCTTATCAATGCGCTGCCACTGCTTCGCAAAGGCACTGTCCACGGCAAAATAGGTATCGCATCCAAGACGCACCTCACCATCCACATCGTACTGTGCCCCAAATCCCGGACAGCTTAAGTTACATCCGCCTGTACGTAGAAAATAGGAGGGCACTCCCGCATATTTGCCTTCGCCCTGAATAGAGAAGAACTGCTCGGTTAGATAGAACAAGGGATTCTCCCTTGTTCTATCGTGAAGAGTGAAGGATTAAGAGTGAAGAATGATTGTTTGCATCGCATAGCGATGCCTATATTTTTAAACAAAGCAAAGCATTGGCTTTGCATACACTCATTTTTCATTCTTCATTCCTCATTCTTCATTTGATTGCGACAGCAATCACCCTCCCGTCTCATAGAA
>CAYPWA010000123.1:1587-4579 GCA_964414325.1 uncultured Sulfurovum sp.
TCATTCCTCATTCTTCATTTGATTGCGACAGCAATCACCCTCCCGTCTCATAGAACGCACGTGAGGAGATATCCTCTTCATTGGGATTCTCCTCACTCCAACGATTCTCTTTGGGCTTGTCTTTGAGGACTTGTGCGAGTACCTGTGATGCCGCTTCGACATCCCCTTTTTTGACATGCTCGGCGATGCTCATCGCTTCGTCAAAATAGAGACAGGGGATCAAAAATCCCTCTGCGGTCAGACGGATACGGTTGCAGCTTTCGCAGAAGTCATGCTTGTGCGGATCGATCAGACCGAACTCATAGTCGAGTTCGTCGATGCGGTAGTTGAACGAGGGACTTGCCCCTTCACGACCGAGCGCGTGGATCGTGTACTTCTCTTTGACCTTGGCAAGAATCTCTTTGCCATGCATCCCTCGCAACGCCTGATCGGCATGACGGTTCTCCATATATTCGATGAAGCGTATCTTCATCCCACGTTCGTGGCAATACTCCAGAAGATCAATGATCTCGGTATCATTGATCCCTTTGAGGGGTACCATATTGATCTTGACTCCCAGCCCGACCTCAAGTGCCTTGTCGATCCCCTTGAGTACCTGCGGCAAGACATCTTTCTGCGCGATCTTGGCAGCGACATCCGCTTTGAGTGAGTCCAGAGAGATATTGAGCCGTTTGAGCCCTGCATCCTTGAGCTTCTGTGCCACCTGCGGAAGCAGATAGCCGTTGGTCGTCAGTGCCAGATCGACATCGGGGTTGTGGTCGTGGATCATCTTGATAAAAGTATCGAGATCCTCACGTAGAAGTGGCTCTCCACCGGTGATGCGTATCTTGTTGACCCCCTCGTCCATCGCCACCTTGATAAAGAGAAACAACTCTTCAAAGCTAAGCAGGTTCTCTTTAGGCACCCAACTGAAAGGCTTTTCGGGCATACAGTACTGACATCTGAAGTTACAGCGTTCTGTCACCGAAACACGTAGATAATTCACGGTTCGCCCGTGTCCGTCTATAAGCATGGTCATCCCAATCTGTAAGTTTTCGTTAGGGTAGCGAAATGTAGATAAAAGGGGGATAAAAGGAGTGAGGAGTGCGCCCGAACGAAGTGACAAGTGCCCTTGGGGCAAGGAGTGAGGATATTTTTTGACAGGATGAATAAAATAGAGCTTAATTTACTATGTGTTTTGTGATGATTTGTTGTAGATTTGGAGGTTGTGGAGAAGGAGTGTACGCCCAGTACATGACTGAGCCACTCCTTCAAAGATGCAATAAAGCATCTCAAAAATTAGTGGTGACCTTTCCAGATGGATTTTTTCCACAAATATGCCAAGATCGTAAATCCGACAAAGAAGAGCAGTACCCATGGACCAACCGCTTCACGCTTCGGTTTGCTTGGATCTCCTGTCTCTTCCAGATATGTCATGACCTTTTCCATCCCTTCATGGTTCAGACCGACGCGCGGCATTGCCGTTCCCGGAAGCTGAGACTGAGGATCTTCGATGAATGTTTCAAGGAAGTGCTTGCTTCTCGCTCTGATGATGATAGAAAGGTCAGGCGGAAGTTTACCCATATAGTCAGCCAGTTTGTTCTGGTAGATACCAAGGTTCTTCTTGAACTCAAGTGCATCCAGGTCTACACCTGTCTTGATGTTGGACTTGGTCTTTGGTACCTCACCAAGTTGTGTCCAGTGATCATATCTGTTCGCATGACAACGTCCACAGGCGAATTCAAATCCCTCTTTGGGTGTCACCTCTTTAGGTGCGATAGATTTGAAATAGGCAACGATGTCCGCTGCATCCTGAACACTTCCGGCACTTGGAGGCATCGCAAAGTGCTTGGACTTTGTTACTTCTGCAGGATTGAGCAGGAAATGTGCGAAGAATTTCTCATCCAGCATAACACCTGCAAGGCTCAGATCAGGTGGAGTAACACCGTATGTCTGTGCAGAGGTCAATGCATCCATCGGTGCAGGCATATTTTTCACTTTGATCGAGTGACACCCTACACAGGCAGCTGCCAAAGCTTCACCTTTTGCCGCATCCCCTTTGGGTACAGGCTTGAGATCCGGATATGTCAGATCATGTCCCTCAACATGCTTATGCATTTGAGAGTGTGCGAACGGCTCAACACCCCAGTAGAGGATCAGAGTAAAGATCGTTACAATTCCCAGTATTTTCAATTCTTTCATTCTTTACTCCTTATAGTTTCTTTTCTTTAGCTGTGATAATAGGCAGTGCGATCCATAATGCGAAGAACGTCAGTGCGGCAATCAAACCTACCGTACTCCAGATCCCCTCCGGAGGCAGTTTACCCATAAAGGTCAGCACGATCATATCGATCAAAAGTGCCCAGAACCAATACTTAAAGAGTCCTCTTCTGCTAGCCGGTGCCACATTCGGACTTCTGTCCAAAAACGGAAGCAGGAAGAAGATGACCTGTGCAAAGGCAAATGCGATCAGTCCAATGTTTGTCGAGAACGGTCTTAAGATCTCATAAGACCACAGGAAATACCATTCAGGATAAATGTGTGTCGGTGTTTTGAGTGGATCAGCCGGATCGAAGTTGACCGGATCCATCGCAAATTCAAAGTGGTAGAATACCAGATAGAAGAAGAATATGAAATAGACTCCCATCACAAAGACATCCTTGCTCAGGAATACCGGATTGAACGGAATGACCTTGGACTCTTTGATTTTTCCCGCCTTGTAAAGTTCTGCAGCCTCATCGAAGTCGAACTCTTCACCATCTTGGTTGTTGACATGAGGGATACGGAGCGTACCAAAGTGCAGTACGATCAGACCAATGATCGCCAGAGGGATCAGCAGTACATGAAGCATAAAGAATCTGTTCAGGAATGCCTGTCCGGGAACATAGTCACCACGGATCCACTCTACCAGACCGTCAGCATGCAAGGAACCTCCTGAGAAGAGGTTGGTAATAACCATCCCTGCCCAGTAGCTCATCTGTCCCCATGGGAGCATGTAGCCCGAGAATGCCTC
>CAYPWA010000124.1:0-1267 GCA_964414325.1 uncultured Sulfurovum sp.
AAGTGCCTGATAGGCAATATCCGTACGACACTGCTTGCCTGCAAAGTGTACCTGCCCGACCAGCATGTAGGCACGGTCACGCGCCTCTTTAATGCTCTTGCCAAGCCCCACACAGACCAGTACGCGTCCGCCGGTGGCATAGAGTTTGCCATCCTCACCGCGGCTCACACCGGCAAAGGAGATGTGCGCATGTTCTCTAAGCTCTTCGTGATGGATCTCATCGATGATGATCTCCGCAGCCGGCGAGCTCTTGTAGGGGTAGTCTTTGCTTGCCATCACCACACCGACAGCATACTGATCCTTGAACTCGATCTTCGCACTCGCTAGATCGCCCACTGCCGCTTTGTAGAAGAGTTCGCTTGCAGGTGACTTGAGCAGCGGCATCAGCTCTTCACACTCGGGATCCCCGAAACGGACATTGTACTCAAGGATGATCGGCTCACCCTTGACCACCATCACACCGATGAAGAGTACACCGGTAAAAGGCATCCCTTCCTCTTCCATCCCTTTGAGGGTCGGTTTGATCACACGTTCGTCAAGTTTGCGGTAGATCTCATCGTTGACCAGCGGTGTCGGTGCGTAAGCCCCCATCCCTCCGGTATTGGGTCCTTCATCATTGTCCAGCAGACGCTTATGATCCTGTGCAGCTGGAAGCACCACATAATCCTTCCCGTCACAGACCGCAAAGACGGAGAGCTCATACCCATCAAGGAACTCTTCGATCACGATCGCCGTCCCGGCTTCACCGAATGCATTGCCGCTGAGCATCTCACCGGCCGTCTTTTTCGCCTCTTCGTGACTTTGTGCGATGATCACCCCTTTACCGCCGCATAGTCCGTCGGCTTTGACGACGATAGGTGCCTCAAGGGTATTGATGAACTTATACGCCTCCTCTATGGAATTCGTCTCGATGTAGCGCGCAGTCGGGACATTGTGACGTGCAAGGAAGTTCTTCATAAAGATCTTCGAGCCTTCCAACTGCGCCGCCTTCGCCGTAGGACCGAAAATGGTCAGTCCACGCGCCTTGAAGACATCGACGATCCCCTCGACCAGCGGTGCCTCAGGTCCTACGATCGTCAGATCGATCCCCTGCTCCTCAACAAAATCCGCCAGTGCGTTAAAATCACTGATAGAGAGGTTCTCCCCCAGCTCATCCGTCGCTCCATTACCCGGTGCGAACCAGATCTTCTCAACATTCTCATCCTTGCTCAGTGCCAGACCGATCGAGTACTCACGACCGCCGCCGCCTATGATCAATACTTTCATC
>CAYPWA010000124.1:1367-4569 GCA_964414325.1 uncultured Sulfurovum sp.
CCCGGATGGCCGTTCTGTATAAAGTCGGCCCTAATAAGCCAACGGTGCAGGAGAGAGGAGCGCTTTAGGGGGCAGATCCTCGCACGTTCCCGTGCTCAAACGGAAGTGTCCGCACACCACGCTCACTACATGTCCCGCAAATACTAAATGTTGGACCCCATATTACAGTGGTCGAACCATCCAGGTCAGTAAATTATAGCCTACTTGGGGTTAGAGATGCCCTAAACTCTGCGCTTTTTCGATACACGAAGCGATCATTGGCTCATCGGCGACAACGTACGCTGCCTCTTTGGGCAGATGCACTTTGGTGGACTCCCCGATCACGACGGCAGTGTAACTCTCGTCCCATGTAAAGTTACGCAAAAAACAGCGTATTGTAGAGGGGGAGGTGAAGATGATGATCGCACCCTCTACGGGTCTGGCGGAAGGATCGTACTGCTTGCAGTGCGTCTCATAGATCACCTGCTGCTGCAGATTTATCCCTCTTTGGGCGAGATAGGCTTGGGCATCGAACGAAATCTCTTTGGGTCTGAGGTAGAGCACCTTTCTCTCGCTGAAACGATCAGCGATCTCTTGGCTGAGCACCTCGCCATAGAAGGAGTCGGGATGGTAGATCACGTTGCCTCCAAGCTGCTCGATCTGCTTTCTGGTCGCCGGGCCGATCGCGATGGACGGGTACTCACGCCACCCTTTATCGATCTTGTCAGCGACCTTGACCGCCTGCTTGGAGGTAAACATCAGCGTGTCACACTTCTCAAGATCAAGCCGACCAGCAACCGTACGAAATCCGATCATGGGCAATGCGACAGTCCCCTCTTTGGGTGTCGGAGAAAGCAGATAGATCGGTCTCTTAGTCATTTTGTTTCAACTTCTCCAGATCGACAAGCGGCTTGCCGTGTAGCATCGCTTCATTCATATCGGAGTCGTCATACGGATCAAAATGCGGTGTGATCACCCAACGTTTCTGTGGATCGATCGCCATGATCTTCTCTTCGATCTCATCGGCAATACGGTGTGCTTCGAGCAGCAGCATATTGGGACGCAGTACCATATGAAACTCCACAAAGTTCGTCGTTCCATCGGTACGGGTCTTGAGCCAATGATAGGAGGTGACCTCCGGATGGGAAGTGAGGATCTGATCGATCTGATCGACCACCTCTTTGTCCAGAGATTTGTCCAGCAATATCTCTACCCCTTCAACGATGATCTCATACGCCGAGTAGACGATATAGGCACCGATCCCCAGACCAAAAAGCGCATCGATCGCATCGATCCCCGTCAGCGAGACCAGTACCAATGCGACCAGTACCGCCCCGTTGCTCCAGAGGTCTGTCTGATAGTGCAGTGCATCGGCTTTGATGACGACATTGCCCGTCTCTTTGGAGATACGCAGCAGATAACGCACCAGAAAAAAGGTAGCGATGATCGAAAAGAGCATCGCGAAGATCGAGGGGGTCAAAAGTGTGGTCTCCTGTCCGTTGACCAGCTTTTTGAGCCCCTCATACATAATGAAAATACCTGAGGTGGTGATCACCGTACCCTCGATCACCGCTGCAATCGCCTGTATCTTTCCTTTACCGTACTGATAGGTGTCATCGGGATGCTCTTCGGCTTTTTTGATCGCAAAGAAGTTGAACATCGATACCGCGGTATCAAGCAGGGAGTCGATCGCGGAGGCAAGTACTGCCACTGAACCGCTGGCGATACCGATGACCAGTTTGACCATGACCAGCAGAATGGCTACGGAGGTAGAGACGACGGTCGCTTTTTTCTGAGGGGACATCAATTGTTTTTCAATCACACTGTTTCCTAAAATAGTTGAAGATAATTGGAGAGATTATAGCATAAAACAGCAGGGTCTTACGACCCTGTGAGCATTGTAAGATTTAGATCGCTTTTGTCGCCAGTTTGGCAATACGGTGTGCAAAGGCAGTTTTGTCTTTGGGCTCCATCCCTTCGGCGAGTTTGGCCGTATCCAGCAGCAGCCACGCAGCATCCTCAAAAGTACCTTCGTCTTTGAGCCCTTCAAGTTTCTTGATCATCTCGTGGTCTGGGTTGATCTCAAGGATCACGGGGATCTCAGGCATCTCCTGCCCCATCTGCGCGAACATTGCCGCCATACCCGCCATCGGATCGGAGCTGTCTTTGACCACACAGCTTGGCGACTCGGTCAGACGTGAAGAGATCTTGACCTCTTTGACCTCGTCTTTAAGCACCTCTTTAAGTCTATCGATAAGAGATTTGAACTCCTCTTCAATCTCCTTCTTCTCCTCTTCGGTTTTTGAGTCAGGTGCATCGATAGTCGTGATGTCCTTGAGCGTCCACTCCTTGTACTGACCGATCATCGGCGTGACGATACTGTCTACCTCGTAGTCATCCATAATGAGCACTTCGATACCGGCTTTCTTGTACGCCTCAAGCAGCGGTGAGTTTCGCAGTACCTTCTCATCCTCTCCAATGATGTAGTATATCTCCTTCTTCTCGCTGTCAGCTCTGGAGATATAATCTGCAAACGAGACCATCCCCTCTTCGCTTGAGCTCTTGTATCGTACGATGTCAAGCAGCAGCTCTTTGTTGGTAAAGTCGGTATAGATCCCCTCCTTGATCACACGGTTGTACTGGGAGACAAAACGGTCGAACTTCTCTCCTTCAAGCTTCTTGATCGCAGTGAGTATCTTCTTGACCGAATTCTGCTTGATGTTCGCCAGGATACGGTTCTCCTGCAGGATCTCACGGCTGACATTCAGCGGCAGATCCTCACTGTCGATGATCCCGCGCACAAATCTAAGATACGGCGGCAGCAGCTCTTTCTCGTCATCAGTAATGAAGACACGCTTAACATAGAGCTTGACACCGGGCTGATAGTCCGCTCTGTACATATCCATAGGTGCAGTGTAGGGGATGTAGAAAAGTGTTGTAAACTCTGTCGCTCCTTCTACTTTGTTGTGCAGATAGAGCAGCGGATCCTCGCTGTCATGCGCGATAGTCTTGTAGAACTCAATATAGTCCTCCTCTTTGAGCTCGGACTTGGGCAGCGTCCAGAGTGCGGTCGCTTCGTTGACCTGCTCTGACTTCTGCACTTTCTTCTCTTTTTTATCATCCCCTTCACCTTCATACTCCACATCGGTATAGTTGAGGATGATCGGGTAGGCGATGTGGTTGGAGTACTTCTTGATCACCTCTTCAACACGCCACTTGTCCA
>CAYPWA010000125.1:0-4562 GCA_964414325.1 uncultured Sulfurovum sp.
TCGAAGCCCTCATGAAATTGCCCGGTATCGGCAAAAACACCGCCCATGCCGTTGCCGCCTTTGCCTTTCGTCAGCCCGTACCGGTCATGGAGGCGAATGTCCGTCGCATCCTTTGCCGGCTGCACCGGATAGAATCCCCCAACGACAAGCAACTATGGGAACACGCCTACGCACTGGTCGATACCGAGCACCCCTTTGACTACAATCAGGCGATGATGGATATCGGCGCGACACTTTGTACCCCCAAAGATCCCGACTGCAAACACTGTCCTCTCATAATGATATGTCAGGGCAGAGATAACCCCGAACGCTATCCGACCAAAATACGCAAAAAAGTACCCCTCAAGGAGGCGCATATCGTGCTTTTCTGCTATGACGAACAGCTTGCCCTTGTACAGCGAAGCGGCAAGTTCCTACATGGGCTGTGGGGATTTGAGAGCGTGATCACACCGCCCTGTGCCTGTGAATATCTCGGCGAGGTGTCACACGCCTACACCCACTTCAAGCTCACCTGCCATATCCATCTCTATCACGAGACAACACCGGCACAGCAGCACTACTTCTCCATCGAAGAGATCGAAACACTGGCAATCTCCAAAGTGGATGAGAAGATCCTCAAACGATACCTTAAACATATTTCAAGTCAATAATTAAGAGTGAACAGTGCATCGTTTTGGTATGCTTTTCTTCACAGAAAAGCTTCTATTTTATATTAAGGTATTGCAATGAACAAAGAAGAAGAGTTTGAACAACTTGTCAGCCGTATGCTGGAGCTGCTCGGTGAAGATCCTCACCGTGAAGGGTTGATCAAAACCCCCAAACGTGTCGCCAAGGCACTGGAATTCCTTACCGAGGGTTATCGCCAAGACCCCAAAGAGATCCTCAATCAGGCACTCTTCACTACCAGCAACGACGAAATGGTACTGGTGCGTGATATCGAGTTCTACTCTATGTGTGAGCACCATATGCTTCCCATCATCGGACGCGCACATGTCGCCTATATCCCTGACGGCAAGGTTGTCGGACTGAGCAAGATCCCCCGCATTGTCAATGTCTATGCACGCCGTCTTCAGATACAGGAGCAGATGACCGAGCAGATCGCCGATGCAATCTTAGAGACCATCAAGCCCAAAGGGGTCGCTGTCGTAGTACATGCCCGTCATATGTGTATGGAGATGCGCGGCGTGCAGAAGATCAACTCCACCACTGTCAGCTCCGCCCTGCGCGGTCTTTTTAAAAGCGACGAACGTACACGCAATGAGTTCTACAATCTCATCAACACCCCCGCACCGTCGAACTTTTGATCGGGGCTGCCTGGGGTACGGCTTACCCCAATAGCCACTCCAGTGCCTTCTCTCTACTCTTGAAGAACTTCGCTTTCCCTTTCATCATATGTGACATCATCTTCACCGAGAGCTCTTCCCATTTCTTATCACCCACGATCGCCATTTTGTCAAAAGCATTTCGGTGTTTGAGACCAAACTTCAGATCGTCCCATGCCGCTTCGATCTCCCACCCTTTGAACGCACGCATATCCGCCAGCAAGTCAACCTCAAGATCCTTCGCCTCTTTAAGTGCTTTGTCGATCATCGGGACAAAGATCTTGTAATCCTCATGGGTAAGCTTGCCTATCATCGTTACCTCGACAAAGAGTCTTTTTTTGCTTCGCTTGATCGCAATACCGATACCGTGTTCTTTGATCTTTGCTGCCATATTCGCTCCTTTATATGATTTGACTTAATGCATTATACGCCCAATGGATTAACCAACGATCTCAATAAATCGGATAAAATAACTCTCTTTTAATACTTTTTTATCTAATATTAAGCAAAAGCGCGTAATATGCAGAAAATCAATTAGGACTAAATGTGTCCTAATTAGAATGAAAATCGTTCTCAAAGGAATTTTATGCGAGTTTATCTGGACAACAATGCGACGACCATCGTCGATCCGCACGTCTTTGCGGAGATGGAGCCCTACTTCGTACAGAAGTACGGTAACCCCAACTCCCTGCACAGTTTCGCCAGCGAAACACACCCCGCGCTCAAGACGGCGATGGAAAAGATCTACGCCGGGATCAATGCTCCAAAAGAGGACAGTGTCGTCATCACATCCTGTGCAACCGAGAGTAACAACTGGGTACTCAAAAGCATCTATTTCGAACAGATCCTCACAGGGAAAAAGAACCACATCATCGTCTCGGAGGTCGAGCACCCCTCGGTGATAGCCACGGCAAAGTGGATCGAAAGCATGGGATGCAAGGTCACCTACCTGCCTATCAACCATGAAGGTCTCGTAGAGCCCCAGAAGCTTCGAGAGGTCATTACGGACAAGACCGCGCTGGTCTCTATCATGTGGGCGAACAACGAAACAGGTGCGATCTTCCCGGTCTATGAGATTGGTGATATCTGTGAAGAGTTCGGTGTACCCTTCCACACCGATGCGGTACAGGCGATTGGGAAAGTACCGGTCAATGTACGAGAGATGAACGTTGACTATCTGACATTCTCCGCACACAAATTCCACGGACCCAAAGGTGTCGGTGCCCTCTACATCAAAAAAGGCAGAGAGCTTACACCGTGCTTCCATGGAGGATCACAGATGGGTGGTTACCGCTCCGGTACACTCAATGTCCCTGGTATTGTCGGGATGGGCAAGGCGATGGAGCAGGCGATCGATGCGCTTGACTTTGAGATGAGCGAGATCAGAGAGATGCGTGACAACTTCGAGGATGAGCTCCTCAAGATCGAGGATACCTTCGTCGTCACACCACGCAACAAACGTACGCCCAACACAACACTCATCTCCTTTAGGGGGATCGAGGGCGAAGCGATGCTATGGGATCTCAACCGCGCAGGGATCGCCGCAAGTACGGGAAGTGCCTGTGCCAGCGAAGATCTCGAAGCCAACTCCGTAATGGAGGCCATCGGTGCGGCTGAGGATCTGGCACACACCGCTATCCGCTTCAGCCTGAGCAGATACACCACGCAAGAAGAGTTGGACTATACACTCGAAGTGGTCAAGAAAGCGGTCGAGAGACTTCGAGGGATCTCCAGCTCCTACGCCTATGCGCCTGAGGGGCATGAGAGTGGGCTGGATGCACATCATTGAGCATTAACAATAGACAATTACGAATTTTATAGAAAAAAGGAAACATTATGGGAATGGATAGTCTGATTGGCGGTACCATCTGGGATGAGTACAGCAACAAAGTAACAGAACTGATGAACAACCCCAAAAATATGGGGGAGATCACCGAAGAGGAAGCTGAAGCGATGGGTGCAAAACTCATTGTCGCAGACTTCGGTGCGGAGAGCTGCGGGGATGCGGTACGCCTCTACTGGGCGGTTGATCCAAAGACCGATGTGATCAAAGAGTCCAAGTTCAAGAGCTTCGGCTGCGGTACGGCGATCGCCTCTTCGGATACAATGGCAGAGCTCTGCAAAGGCAAAACCGTCGATGAAGCGGTCAAGATCACCAATATTGATGTCGAAAAAGCGATGCGTGACGAGCCTGATACACCTGCGGTACCACCACAAAAGATGCACTGCTCGGTCATGGCATACGATGTCATCAAAAAAGCGGCGGCACAGTACAAAGGTGTTGATATCGACTCTTTCGAAGAGGAGATCATCGTCTGCGAATGTGCCCGTGTGAGCCTCTCTACCCTGCGTGAAGTGATCCGTCTGAACGACCTCACAACCGTCGAGCAGATCACCGACTACACCAAAGCGGGTGCCTTCTGTAAATCCTGTATCAAGCCGGGTGGACACGAAGAGAAAGATATCTATCTCGTTGACCTGCTTGAGGAGTACGAAAAAGAGAAAATGGCAGCCGCAGCTACCATCGGTAACGATGCCGGCGGAGCGGGATCGTTCAAAGAGATGACCATCGTTCAGAAGATCAAAGCGGTTGACAAGGTCATCGATGACAACATCCGTCAGATGCTCATCATGGACGGTGGCGATATGGAGATCCTCGACATCAAAGAGAATGGTGAAAACATTGATATTTATATCCGCTATCTCGGTGCGTGCAACGGCTGTGCCTCTGCTTCCACCGGTACGCTCTTTGCCATCGAGAACACCCTCAAAGAGAAACTTGATCCAAGTATCAGAGTCCTTCCTATCTAAATCCTCTATAGACCATTTGGGGCATACCGTGCCCCTATTTTCGTCTCCTGTAACTTAACGCCTCAAGCATATCCCGCTTCTCGATCATCTCATGCCCTTCGATATCGGCAATGGTACGTGCCACCTTCTTGATCGAAGCGATACTGCGGTGTGAAAGCGCAAACCGCTCGATGGCACCTTCGAGTATCTTTATTGCCTCCTTGGAGAGCTGGCAGTACGTCTCTATCTCCTCTTCGGAGAGTTTGCCGTTGAGTCTCGGCTGCCCTCTACGCTTCTGTCTCTCAAAGGCAGCGATCACCGCCTCGTGCATCGCTTTGGAACTTACATCGGCACTATCGGTACGCTGCACCTCCTGCATCACCACAAAGAGGTCAATACGGTCAAGGAACGGATCAGAGAGCTTGTTCTTGTAGCGCTTGATCTCCATCT
>CAYPWA010000126.1:0-4524 GCA_964414325.1 uncultured Sulfurovum sp.
ACTGGGCATTTGACAAAGGTTTGAAAAACATGGGAGTAACCGATGGATGCTGTTCGCTTGGAAGTGAGTGGTGTCATCCCGAGTATCCGCAGAACGAAAATAGTGGAGGAAACGGGAATGGGAACGGTCACGGCAATGGAAACGATCGTCCAAATCGCTAAACTCTTTCTCTCTTCAAAAGAGAGGGGAAAATCCCCTCTCAATCCTTCCTAGGCTTCACGGAAAAATAAAGATAAAGGATCGGCAACACAATCAATGTCAGTGCCGTAGAGCTTGCCAGCCCGTTGATCACCACGATCGCCAACGGACGCTGGATCTCAGAGCCAGGACCGGTGGCAAAAAGCAGCGGGATCAGTCCGAATGCCGCGATCGATGCCGTCATCAGTACGGGACGCAGCCTCTTGACCGATCCTTCTACGACCGCTTCTTTAAGAGACTTTCCGTTGGCGACAAGGTAGTTGAAGTAGTTGACCAGCACCACCCCGTTGAGTACGGCTATCCCCAAAAGTGCGATGAAACCGACCGATGCCGGTACCGAGATATACTCTCCGCTCAGATAGAGCCCGATAAATCCCCCGATCAGTGCCAGAGGCACATTGATCATGACCATCACTGCCTGACGGATGGAGTTGAAAGAGACAAACAACAAAATAAAGACCAAAAAGAGCGCGATGGGTACGATCAGTGCCAGTCTTGCGGAAGCACGCTGCTGGTTCTCGAACTCGCCGCCGTACTCCACATAGTAACCTGCCGGCATTTTGACCTCCGACTCGATCCGCCGCTTGGCTTCCTCGACAAAACTGACAAGGTCTCGCCCTTCGACATTGGACTGCACGATGGTCTTTCGGTATCCGTGCTCATGCTCGATCTGTACCGGTCCGCTGGTGGAGACAAACGTGACAAAGTTGCTCAGCGGTACCGCCTGACCGCTTGGCAGCGGGTAGTACAATTTACTAATCTTCTCAAGCGACTTACGCAGCGAAGCATCTCCCTTGATCACCAGCGGAATACGACGCATCCCTTCTTGAATGATGCCTGTCTGCACACCCGTAATCATCGATTTGAGGAAGCTGTTGAGCTCCTCTTGGGAGATGTCGTAGTACGCCATCGCTTTACGATCGAAACGCAGTTCGAAGTACTCCACACCCTCGTTTGCCTTTTTGTAAACGTCACTGTTTCCGGGGATCTTTTCCAGTATCGTTTTGATCTGCTGAGCGATCTCTTCGAGTTTGGCATTGTCGCTTCCGAAGATCGCCACTGCCAGATCCCCCCTGACTCCCGTCAACATCTCCGAGACACGCATCTCGATAGGCTGGGTAAAACTGTACTCGATCCCGACGAACTCGTCGAGCACTTTACGTATCTCATCGATGATAAACTCCTTAGAGGGTTTGCGCCACTCCTCCTTGGGCTTAAGTACCAAGAAGGTATCGGTATCGTTCAAGCCCATCGGATCGAGTCCCAGTTCGTCGCTTCCTGTACGGGCAATGATCTCTTTGATCTCAGGCACTGCCTCTTTAAGACGTTTTTGTATCTTGAGGTTGAGCTTGAGACTCTCTTTCAGTGAGATCGAGGGAAGCATCTCCACACCGATGATGATACTCCCTTCATCCATCGTCGGCATAAAGGTCTTCCCCGTTTTTGCCGCAAAATACAAGGAGAGACCAAAAAGCATCACTACACTCACGATCACCCCTTTGGCATGCTTGATACTCCACTCCAAGATAGGACGATACCCCTTGATGAGCCAGTGTACCAGTATGGACTCTTTGTCCTCCCGTTTTTTGAGGATGAACGAACTCAGTACCGGAATAAGCGTCAACGCCAGTATCAGAGAGCTGAAGAGTGCGAAGATGATACTCAATGCCACCGGACGGAAAAGCTTCCCTTCCAGCCCCTCCAGCGTCAGCAACGGCATAAAGACGATGATGATGATCAGTACTCCCGTAATGATCGAAGGCGCCATCTCCACGGTCGCTCGGTAAATGATCTGTACCTTTGACTCCCGTTGATGCTTTGGGTTACCCAGTTCGGCGGTGATATGCTCGACGACAACCACCGCCGAATCCACCAGCATCCCGATCGCGATCGCCAGTCCTCCCAGACTCATCAGGTTCGCCGTCAACCCGAAATAGTCCATCGCCATAAAACTCATCAGCAGGGCAAAAGGCAGGATAAGTGCCACGCTGACCGCTGAAGCGAGGTTGCCCAGCATCAAGAGCAGAATCACCAAGATCAGGATCACCGCTTCATAAAGCGCCTTTTTGACCGTATCGGTCGCCAGGTTGACCAGGTCGGAACGGTCATAGAAGATATCGATCTTGGTGCCATAGGGGAGCATCTTCTCAAGTTTTGCAAGCTCGGCTTTGACCTTGTCAAGCACCTTCCCGGTATTGATCCCTTTGAGTCCGAGTACCAATCCCTCGACCGCTTCACCCTCTCCGTTCTTACTCACGAATCCCGCACGCGTCAGATAACCGAAATGTACGGTTGCCACATCACCGACGGTCACCACGCGCCCCTCTATCTTGCCCACAGGCAGCGTCTCGATATCCCGAATACTGTTTAGCCGTCCCACACTACGCACCAAAATGCTCTCTACGCCTTGCGAGACGCGTCCCGCACCGTCGTTTTTGTTGTTCTTCTCCAGTGCTGAGATGATCTGATCAAGCGAGATACCCATCGTACGCATCTTGTTGAGATCGGGTGTCACCTCATAGGTCTTGACCTTCCCGCCAAGCGCATTGACCTCCGCCACACCGCTGATAGCACGCAGCTTGGGTGCGATCACCCAGTCCAGCAGTGTACGTTTCTCTTCCAAGGAGAGTGCATCCGATTCGATGGTGAACATCAAGATATCACTCAACGGCGTCGAAATGGGCGCCAGTCCTCCTTGAATATCTTTGGGGAGCTCCTCTTTGACCTCCGAGAGCCGTTCGCTTACCTGCTGTCTTGCCCAATAGATATCCGTCCCATCCTCAAAATCGATCGTGACATCCACCAGACCGTATTTGGTTGTCGAACGCATCATCGTTTCATGAGGGATACCCACCATTTTCGTTTCGATAGGTACGGTGATGCGAGACTCCACCTCCTCCGGGGTCATCCCGTTGGCTTTCATAATGATCTTCACCTGTGTCGGCGAGATATCGGGGAAGGCATCCACGGGAAGTTCATTGTAGGTCTTGATGCCAAGCCCCAGTATCACCAGTGCCAGCAGTGAGACAAACAGCCGCTGTGAGAGGGCGAATGCGATGATCTTATTCATCGTTGCCACCTAAAAGGTTTTTGAGAATCGCTACGGAGTTGACGGCAATATCGTGTGTAAGTCTTTCGCTCGGCTTAAGATAATAGTAGTCGTCATCTTCGGACAATACCGTCACCGGCGTTGCAACAAATGTATCGTTTATTTTGGCAAAGACGATCTGCACCCCACCCTCTTTGATGACCGAAGCCTTTTTGACCTTGACCACGTTTCCTACAAGCATCAACGTCGCACTTTCTACAAGTCCGGATGCCGCCGGAATCGTCGGGGGAATATCAAAGCGCACCTGTCGTGTCTGATTGACGGGGTTGACCACAGGTGAGAGCTGCAGCACTCTACTCTCAAACGTACTGCCCAGCATGGTAATCCGTACTTTCTCTCCCTCCTTCAGCCTTAAGGTACGATAGGCTTCGATATCGGCTTCAAGCCACAATGCTCCGGGTTGTTGAAGTACGAAGAGCGCTTCGTTAGGCGTGACGGTCTCTCCGGGCTTGGCATGCATTGCAATGATGTTTCCCTGCACGGGGGAGACCACTTTCAGCGAGGCATTGAGCTTGAGTGTCTTAAAGAGACGTGCAATATCCTCATCGGACGCACCGTAACTTTTAAGCATCGTCTTGGCAGCTTCGATCTTGATACGATCGTTTTGAAATTCCGCTCTGGCGGCGACACACTCTTTTTTGGGAATAATCTCCGCCTTACACAGCTTCTCTTTGCGCTCCATGAGATGTTTGTGATGACGGTACTCGATCGCATCGGAGATCGCTTGACGCTGTACCTCGATCCATGCTGTTCCCGTTACCTCCGCCAGTAACGTCCCCTGCGCAACCTTTTGATACTTTGCCGCATAGAGTCTTTGGACATTCGCTTCAAACGGCAAAGAGACGGTACGAAGCAACGACGGAGGTGTCACCACTCTGGCGATAAACTCACCGAAAGGATACTGCATCACCACCTGCGGTTTTTGCACCTGAATATCCCAGTTTTTCTCCTGCTGTTTCGTGATCGATACCTTCTCGGCATAGAGCCACACACCCGCCAACACGGCGATCCATATCATTCGTTTCATTGTTCGTCCTTTTTTTCCAGTAGAGTCAGTAGTTTGAAATAGGTTTGATAGTACGCCTGTTTACGTGCAAACATCTCCTCTTGCAGCATATTGGCACGCTGCCTTGTCATCAGATATGCTGTAACAGAGCTCTCGCCCAGCTCATAGCTTTTTCGACTGAGGGGCAGCAGCTCTTTTTTGTAGGTTAGCA
>CAYPWA010000127.1:0-4515 GCA_964414325.1 uncultured Sulfurovum sp.
GAAGGAATACCATGGGATTAGGCATAGGACTCGTAGGGCTGCCAAACGTAGGTAAGTCCACCACATTTAACGCACTCACCAAGGCACAGAACGCAGAGAGTGCCAACTACCCTTTCTGTACGATCGAACCCAACAAAGCGGTCGTCCCCGTACCAGATAAACGTCTAGATGAACTTGCCAAGATCGTCAACCCCGAGAAGATCCAGTACTCTACACTCGACTTCGTGGATATCGCGGGGCTTGTCAAGGGTGCAAGCAAAGGCGAAGGACTTGGCAACAAATTCCTCAGCAATATCCGTGAGACCGAAGTGATCCTCCAGATCGTCCGATGTTTCGAGGATGAGAACATCACCCATGTCGAAGGCTCCATCGATCCGATCCGTGATATCGAGATCATCGAGACCGAACTCCTGCTCTCCGATATGGAGGCGCTGGAGAAACGGATCGCTGCCCTACAGAAGAAAGCCAAAGGCAACGACCGTGATGCCAAGCTCCAGCTCCCTGTCTCCGAGGCACTGCTTGCACATCTTGAGGCGGGTAATCCAGCCTCTACCTTCGAGGATCGTGACAACGAAGGCTTCCTCACCCTGCTGCGTGACCTTAGACTCTTGAGCAACAAGGAGATCATGTACGGTGCCAATGTCGATGAGGAGGGTCTTGAGGAGGACAACGACTACGTCAAGGCGCTCAAGGAGTATGCCTCCAAACACAACCGTGAGGTGATCAAACTCTGTGCCAAAGTCGAAGAGGAGATGGTGGACTTCGATGAGGAGGAGAAGATGGAGATGCTCGAGTCACTCGGTGTCGAGGAATCCGGACTGGAGCAGATCATCCGCAAAGGCTTCGAGAAACTGGGACTGATGAGCTACTTCACCGCCGGTGTCAAAGAGGTACGTGCCTGGACGATCCGTCAGGGCACGACCGCTCCCAAAGCCGCTGCGGTCATCCACAATGACTTTGAGAAGGGCTTCATCCGTGCCGAGGTGATCAGCTATGAGGATTTTATCGAATATGGCGGTGAGCAAGGTGCCAAAGAGGCGGGGAAAATGCGACTTGAGGGCAAAGAGTACATCGTTCAGGACGGCGATGTAATGCACTTTAGGTTTAATGTCTAATCGTAGAGTGGGCATCACTCTTAAGGAGAAATAGAAATGAAAAAATGGCTACTGTTGGGACTGAGTATATTGGTCTTGAGCGGATGTGACAATCATAGAGGTGCTTTTTTAGAAAGCGTCAAGTCGGAAAATGATGTACCAACCTCAGTCAACAAACTGCGTAAGATCATCAAAGAGAAGAACCTTACCCTCTTCGATGTGATCGATCATGCCAAAAATGCCCGAAAAGTCGGTCTGGATCTCAAGCCTGAAACGGTAGTAATCTTCGGCAATCCCAATGTCGGGACACTGCTGATGGAATGCAATCCGACGATGGGACTCGACCTGCCGCTTCGTATGCTTTTTACCACCAACTATGAGGGAGAAACGACGATTACCTATACCAATCCTGAATACTGGTCACTGAAACACAATATCAAAGATAAGAAATGTTTGGGTATCATTAAAAACATGCATATTGCACTTCAGACACTTGCTGCCGAAGTCGCTAAAAAATAGATACCAAAGGATCACACATGAAACATCTCCTACTCTCTGCACTCATCGCAGGCACTTCACTGCTCTGGGCAAACAACGGCGGGTGTACTCTCGTACAGTCCGGAGATCTCAATGTCAACTGGAAAGCCTTCAAAACCCCCGAAAAAATCGGTGTGGGCGGTACACTCCCCTCACTGGTCTATACCCCTGCTGCCAAAAAAGGAAAGAACTTCCGTGAACTTTTCGTAGGTTCCACCGTCACCATCGATACCCACAAGGTCGACTCTGGCAATGCCCCGCGTGATGCGAAACTGGTAAAGTTCTTCTTTGGACAGATGAAATCCATGCAGATCGAAGGGAAGATTACGGGTATCAAAGCCGCGCCACGAAAAAAAGGCGAACCCTTTACCGGTACGCTCGATGTGATGCTGACCATGAACGGTAAAAGTGTGCCTGCCACGATGGACTACACCTATGCAGACAAGAAATTCGAAGCACACGGCAAGATCGATCTGGCGGATTTTGCCGCACAGGGTGCTCTCTCCAGTATCAACAAAGCCTGCTATGAACTCCACAAGGGAAAGACCTGGAGTGATGTCGAGATCGGCTTTAGCACGACGGTAGAGGCGACTGAATGTCAAACAAAGGAAACGAAATAAGCCTATGACACTCTCAACCAACGAGATCCTCTACCGTATCCGTAAAGCACTTGATCTCAGTATCGATGAGATGCTCGAAGCCTATGCGCTTGCCGAGTATCCGATGGAGCGATCCCGTCTGGAGGCTTTGCTCAAACGCCGTGGGGATAAAGCGTTTGAGTCTTGCAGTTATGAGGAGCTTGGGGTCTTTCTCGATGGGCTTATCATCCTCAAACGAGGACCAAGCCCCAAAAAGACGCAGGAGGATGAGGCGGTCTCACTCACCAACAACCTCATCCTCAAAAAACTGCGTATCGCTCTCAATCTTAAAGAGCCTGAGACGGAGATCATCTTCAACCTTGCCGATGTGATGCTGAGCAAACAGGAGCTCAAGTCACTTTTTCGCAAAGAGGATCATAAAAACTTCAAAGCTTGCCCGGATACGCTTCTGCTGGCATTTCTGGAGGGACTTGAGGAGTTCTTCTATGTCGATGAGAGTGAAATCTAAGGAGTAGACCATGTCAAACCGTTACTACAGTTACGAACATTTTGTCGATGATGTCAAAAGACTCGTCAAAGAGACCGAAGCGTTTCAGCCCGATGCGATCCTTGCCATCGCACGTGGAGGGCTCACCCTTGCGCATGCCTATGCACAGGCGACGGACAACCGCAACCTCTTCAGTATCAACTCCATGCTCTACGACGGTGAGGTCAAGCGCTCACACGCCAAGCTGATCAACCTGCCCGAACTGAGCGGACACAAGCGGGTACTGATCCTTGACGATATCGTTGACTCCGGTGAGACGCTCATCGGGGTCTACCGTGTACTGCAGGAGCGCTACCCCGATATCGACTTCAAGAGTGCGACGCTCTATACCAAGAAAAACGCCGCAATTCAACCCGACTGGGCACTGCACGAAACGACGGAGTGGATCGACTTCTTCTGGGAAAAAGATTTTCTGGAAGCCTAAATGATCCAAAAGGTTTCAAAGCACTACCGACGTTTCGTCATCGCTTTGGAACTTCTGATCCTCATTACAGTATCCATCCTTGGATATCTCTTTCTTTTTCCGACAGGAAGCACGACCAAGACACTCTACTTTGAGAAAACCGATACTCCCTCTATACTCAAAAATCTTCAACGTTACGGTTATCGTGTCACGCCCATCGACCAAATACTTATCAGTCCGGATGCTCTGCCTCAAAGCGGATGGTACGATCTGCCCGATGCTTCAAGAAGTAGATGGTATTTTTTTAGACATCTGGGAGAACAGCCTGCCAAAACCATGAAGATACGCATCTATGCAGGAGAGCCCAAACGCGAGATCATCTCAAGACTGGCGCAGGATACGAAGCTAAAAAGAGACCGACTGCGCAGTGCTTATGAGAAATTCGCACGATTCAAAGAGGGGGATCTACTCGCCCTCACCTACCGTATAGGGCGCAAAGCCGATGCCGATACACTGATGGCGTATCTTTTCGGACGTTCACAGAGGCTAATGCGGGCATTTTTTACCGCACACTACATAAGCCCCCTCGATGAGGAAACCCTGCGTATACTGCTGATCATCGCATCGATCATCGAGAAGGAGACCCATAATCCCAAGGAGATGCCGCTGATCTCGGCAGTGATCTACAACAGGCTTGCCAAGGGGATGAAGCTACAGATGGACGGTACGCTCAACTACGACAACTATGCACATACGATCGTAACCCCCGAACGCATCAAGAACGATACGACCTTCTACAACACCTACCGCTACAAAGGACTGCCACCCTCGCCGCTGGGTGTGGTCTCTCTGCAGGCACTGGAAGCGGCAATGTTCCCCGCCCAAAAACCCTACCTCTTTTTTATGCTCAGTCCCAAAGGCGGTCACACCTTCAGCCGAACATACCAGGAGCATCTTGTTGCACTCAAAGCGTTCCGTGAGTATCAAAAGAAGAAGCGTGAACATCCTCTACGCAAAGGGGCTTCAGGCAAAGAGTGAACGAAAGCGTTTAGAGATCTTCAACCACCATCCCCTCTCTTCTGCCGGCTTCTTTGATCCTGTCTGTGAGATTTGTGGACTAACGGTACGCTGCATGACCGTCTCAAGCTGCCGTCCAAGTACCTCTGCGGCTTCTTTGATGCGTTTGGGCTCGAAATCACTCCGCATCGAGCACCTTCTCTATCTCGTGCATCGCATCCTCGTTGCGCAGTCTGAACTTGATCTCGATACGCCTTGAGGCCTCTTTGTCCTCGACACCGTTACGCATCACCCTGTCCATATAGGCGCGACCCGAAG
>CAYPWA010000128.1:0-4507 GCA_964414325.1 uncultured Sulfurovum sp.
GCTGACGAGGTTTTTGACCGAGTCGATGGAGATGTCGCGTTCGAAGGCATCTTCCCAGCAGGCGATCATGATCTCTTCGTAGGTGACGGTGGAAGCTGTTTGCTTCATGAGCAATACAAGAAGGGCGTGCTCTTTGACCGTAAGGTGTACGGGTGTTTCACGGAGGGTAAGCTGTTTGAGTGTGTTATCCCAAAGATAATCTTCTCCAAGCGCACGGAAGCGAGAGGGATTTTCCGTCAGTTCACGGGCAAGAAGCTCCATAGTCTGTTTAAATGCTTTTGGCGGCACGGGTTTGACAAGGTATTTGGTGAGTTTGAGTTCCGTCGCGGCGAGGAGTTTCTCTTTATCGGTGAAAGCGGTGAGCATTACCAGTTTGATGGTCGCATCATGTTCTCTTATGGTGTGTGCCAGTGTAAGACCGTCGAGTTTTGGCAGGTTGATATCGAGAATGGCGACATCAGGACGGTTGTGTTTATAGGAGACAAGTCCCTCTTTGCCGTCAGATGCCGTATATACCGTACCGAAATAGCTTTGAAGGTATTCTGCGATATGCCCTCTGATCGCCGGTTCATCCTCAACATAGAGAATGGTATGCTGCCGTAGAATGGATGTCATCTTCCTCTCCTTAATGTGATGCTAAAGCGTGTGCCTTGTTGTAGGCTTTGGACACTAAGCTTCCCTTTGGCATTCTCTTCGATGATGATCTTGGCGATATAAAGCCCGAGCCCCGTATGGGTATCTTCGGTACGGTGTGCACTGTAGGGTTCAAAAATGCGAGAGAGCATCTCAGGAGAGATCCCGCCGGTACACTCTTCGATATGAAGATCGATCGTATCGGTGTTTTGCATCAGTGTAATACGCAGCCGTTTGGGTAAACTTGGATCGGTATGTATCGCCTCAATGGCATTGCCCACCAGTAGAAGGATCGCTTGGGTGATCTCATTTGGAAAGCCGTAGTATCGGATGTTGGGTGAAGTATGTCTGCTCACTTCGATTTCTGAGAGTGCCGGGCGGTAGAACGCAAGTGCCTTGTCTATGCTCTCGTTGAGGTCAAAATCGCTTTTGTGCTTCTCTTCGTCAAAGAGCAGACGCAACGCTTCGATGGTACGAGACATACCGGTGGTTAGGGTGGTGATTTCGGTGATCTTCTCCTCCAAAGAGGGTGTAATGCCCCCTTCGCTCTCCAGTTCACGGTCAAGGTTGAGCAGTACGGCATTGATGTGCATCAGGGGTTGGCGCCACTGATGGGCGATGGAGTCAAGCACCTCTCCCATGCTTCCTAAGCGACACTGCTGCAACAGTGCCTGCTCCTGCTTCGCCTGCCGTGCCAGTGCCTCCTCGATGCGACGCTCCAAAGAATTGTTGAGTGCTTCAAGTTTTCTATTTTTTTCAAAAAGAGCGATTGTCTTTTGCGCTACCTCTTTTTCAAGTTTTTCACTATAGCGTTTTAGGGTGTCTTGCTCTATCCTTTTGATCGTTTCGTAGTAGTACATCACGACTGAAGTAGCGATAAGAGAGAAGATCCAAGTGATGTATTCGGTTGGGGTATAGTCATATCCCGCGACCGCAAGGTAGAGGACAAAGGCGATGTAGGCGACAAGGTAGAGAAGTCCTCCTTTGTAGTCAAGCAGAAAGAAGATGAAGACCAAAATAGCAGGTACCCACAGGATATGGGTGCGCTCTTCGGGAATATAGAGGGTTAAAATGATCATCAAAAGATACCCGAAAAGAAAGAAGATCTTGGCTAACAGCGGATAGTATTCTTTTCGTTTTCGGAGTACTAGGTAAGAAAGAAGGAAAAAGATCCCCAGTCCCAGTTCTGCCCCTCCCACAATGGTGCGACCGCCCCAGATGCGATAGATGCCAAATAGAGAGATATAGACCCCCACGCTTAAAGAGAGCACGAGCAGTGCAGTTACTTTGTAGTGATGGATGATATCAATTTTCTGATCGGGTGTATCCGGTGGAAGGTTGGTTTGGGGCATATGAGGACTCCTTGGCTATCACTATAGCGTCAAATAGTAATAAAGTGTAAAGGCACTTAGCACTTTTTAGTCATCAAAGGGATCTTTAGCACAAAGGCTGCCCCCTCATCGGTATTGCTTACAGTGATGGTTCCGCACATATTTTGTTCGATGATGATCTTGGCGATATAAAGCCCCAATCCCGAACCACCCGTGTGATCTTTGGTGGTATAGTAAGGATCGAAGATCTTTTGTATCTTTTCAGGCATGATGCCTCCACCGTTGTCTTCTACTCGGATGATCATATTGTCATCTTTATCTTTTATGGTGATTTTGATGGTTGGCAGAAGAGGCTTGGTCTGATCGAGTACTTCAATGGCATTTTCAAGCAGGGTCATGATCACCTGAAAAAGCTCACCTCTATGTGCGGAGAGAAGTTTTCCGTTTTGGTCGTTGAGAATCACTTTTATCCCTCCAAGACGATTTTTCATAATGGAAAGTGCGTGTTGGATCACATCGGTAGGATTGAAATGCGTGCGCTCTTTTTCCTTTTTGAAAAGATGTCTAAAATCCTCAATTGTGCCGGACATATATTCCGTAAGCCGACTGAGTTCATCGATCTTCTCTTGGGCACTCTTCTCCGAGAGTGTATGGGAGTCGATTGATTGCTCAAGATTCATCAAGACGGCGTTGATGTGCATCAAGGGTTGGCGCCACTGATGGGCGATCGCGTCGATCATCTCCCCCATGCTTGCCAGACGGCACTGCTGCAAAAGCATCTGTTCTTGGGAGAGTCGTTTTTCAAACTCCTCTTTGACGCGCTGTTCGAGGGTTTCGTTGAGCTGTCGAAGGTCTTGTGTTTTCCGATCGACCTCTTGTTGAAGTGTCTGGTTGTAATGTACAAGGCGGTGGCGTTCTCCATCTTTGACGCGTTCATACGTGAGCATCACAAAAGAGGAGATAAGAAAGGATGCGATGAGAGTGACATACTCCGCTACGGTATAGGGATAGTCCGAAACAATCAAATAGAGAATAAAAAGAGAGACGATCACAAACATCACGATCCCGCCGATACGATCCAGAAAGAAAAAGACCAATATAGGTGCGGAGACCGCCCAGAGAATATTGAGGTGGTTTTGCGGTACATTGAAAAAGATGATTAGGGTATAGATCAAGAAAAGCAGCATAAACCATGCCGAATAGGTTTTGTAAAACGCTTTGTCATGCTTAAGGCGAAAAAATCCGTACAGTAAAAAACACCCGAAACATAGTTGGCTTACACCCACAAGAAGATTCCCCTCGTAAAGTCGTACAGGGGCAAATGCAAGCACACCCAAGCCGAAAAAAAAAGAGATGATCAAAAGCGCAAAAGTCTGTTGTTGTAAGATTCTCTCTTTGCTTTCAAACGAGGCAGCAGACGAGAAGAACGCAATAAAAGGATACCGATACATCATAGCTCTCCCGATTGACATTATCATACTATATCAAAAAATATTTAGATTACTTATAAAATAAAGAGTTGTTTTTGTGTGGGAGAAGAGGAGAGAAAAAGAAATTCCCAAAGCGGTGCTTTGGGTGTATCCGGCTTAGAGTACCTCAACCACCAGCTTGGTAATGAGGAATCCGCCGACAACCAACCAACCGAACATCCCCAGTGCGGTATAGAGCGGTGCCAGTCCCAGCCCTTTGAACTTGGAGAAGATCGTACCCATCCCCAGTGCGGTCATTGCCATGGTCAGAAGGAACGTATCGATCTCATTGATCAGATCTACGAGGTTCTGCGGCAGCAGGTGCAGGGAGTTGAAGCCTGCGACCATGATGAAGTAGACCGCAAACCATGGGATGACCAGTTTGGTCTTGCCGCTGTGCTCACCGCCTGAGCGCTTGGCATCCCACGCAAGGTAGAAACCAAGAACGATCAGCATCGGTGCGATCATGATGACACGGGTCATCTTGACGATGACCGCCGCATCCGCCATCTCCTTGGGAGAGCCTGGAACGGAAGCGGGTACGGCAACGACCTGTGCGACCTCGTGGATGGTACCGCCTACATAGATACCGAACTCACGTGCGGTCATATGCAAAAAGCCTGTTGCGTGCTCGATGATCCCTGTATAGAGCACAGGGTAGAGGAACATCGAGATTGTACCAAAGAGTACGACCATAGAAACGGCGATGGCAGCCTTGTACTCCTCGGATTTAAGTACAGGCTCGGTTGCCAGTACCGCTGCCGCACCACAGACGGATGCGCCCGAGGCGGTCAGCATAGAGGTGTCTTTCTCCATACCGAAGACCTTGTAGCCCAGCCATGTACCGAGGATCATGGTAGAAGTCAGCATGATCAGAGAGACGAGAAATCCGTCAAGCCCTACGGCGATGATCTCCTGAAAGGTCAGGCGAAATCCGTAGAGTACGATGGCGAAACGGAGGATCTTCTTGGCTGAGAAGGTGATCCCTCCCTGCCACTCGGCAGGTGTGTGGTTGTGCAGGGTATTGGCATAGAAGATACCCATGACGATACCGATGACCAGAGGGGAAAGTCC
>CAYPWA010000129.1:0-4490 GCA_964414325.1 uncultured Sulfurovum sp.
TATAACAAAATAAATTGAAATAGATTATTATCCTAAAGTTGTTGTATACCATTGATATATTGTTTCAATACCTTCCGATAGATTTACCTTATGTCTCCATCCAAGATGATGCAGTTTCGATACATCGGTCAGTTTTTTCATGGTACCATCCGGCTTCTCGGTATTGAAAGAGAATTCACCCTTGAACCCAATGATTTCTTTGATGGTTTTTGCTAGATCTTTGATGGAGATATCTGTACCGGTACCGATATTGATATGGGTATTTCGTATCTCTTTGGTTTTAAGGGTATTGGGTGTACAGGTTGTGTTGGTTCCGTCTTTGGTAGAGTAGGTGTCTGTAAAATCCCGGTTCTCCATCAAAAAGACACAGGCGTCGGCCATCTCTTCGCTCCAGAGAAACTCACGCATCGGTTTTCCGCTGCCCCAGATCTCGATCCTGACGGAGTCATGGGTATTATGGGATGATATACCATACTTATTTAGTATTTCGAGGATCTTCTCCTCTGTTGCTGTACCGTCTACACGCTCTATGGGGAGTCGATCAAGATCTTTTCGGATTGTCTTCCAGTCGTTCTCTTCCAGTGCCTTGCCCAGATGGATCTTGCGAATGAGTGCAGGGAGGACATGGCTCTTTTCCAAGTCGAAGTTGTCGTTGGGACCGTAGAGGTTGGTCGGCATGACGGAGATAAAGTTGGTACCGTACTGCAGGTTGTAGCTCTCACACATCTTGATGCCTGCGATCTTGGCGATAGCGTAGGGTTCGTTGGTGTACTCAAGTTCGGAGGTGAGCAGGTACTCCTCTTTCATCGGCTGCGGGCAGTTCTTGGGGTAGATACAAGTTGATCCCAGAAAGAGCAGTTTTTTGATACCGTGCAGGTAGCTTTGATGGATGATGTTGTTTTGTATCTGGAGATTCTCATAGATGAACTCCGCACGATAGGTGTTGTTGGCAACGATGCCTCCGACCTTGGCTGCAGCGAGGAAGACGTATTCGGGTTTTGTCTGCTTGAAAAAATCCTCAACAGCGGACTGGTCAGTCAGATCCAGTTCATTATGTGTACGTGTAATAAGATTGTTATAGCCTTTTGCATAGAGGTTATTGACGATTGCCGAGCCGACGAGACCTCGGTGTCCGGCGACATAGATCCTGCTGTGTTTCTCCATACATGCCGCCTTTATTCGAAATAGTTCATGATCGTATAGCCGCCCTCTTTGAGGTATTGGTCTTTGGTCATGAGCTTGAGATCACTTGCCATCATGTCGTTGACCAGCTCTTCAAGTCTGTATTCGCGTTTCCATCCCAGCTTGGTTTCTGCTTTGGTGGGATCACCCAGCAGCAGATCGACCTCCGTAGGGCGGAAGTAGCGGGGATCTACGGCTACGACTTCATCATTCAATGCCAAGTGTTGCGGGTCAAGACCGAGAGCGTGCATTCTCTCTTTGTCAAGGGATTTGATGTATCCGACTTCATCAACCCCTTCACCTTTAAATGCCAGCTCGATCCCGACATAGGCGAATGCCATGTGAACGAAGTCTCGTACGGTGGTTGTCTGACCGGTTGCAATGACCCAGTCTTCCGGTTCGTCCGCCTGAAGGATCATCCACATCATCTTGACATAGTCCTTGGCGTGTCCCCAGTCACGTTTGGCATCGAGGTTGCCCAGGTAAAGCTTTTTTTGCAGCCCCAAAGCGATCTTTGATGCCGCACGGGTGATCTTACGGGTGACGAAAGTCTCTCCCCGTACAGGAGATTCGTGGTTGAAGAGAATACCGTTACAGGCGAACATGTCGTAGGCTTCACGGTAGTTGACGGTGATCCAGTAGGCGTACATCTTCGCCACGGCGTAAGGAGAGCGTGGGTAGAAAGGGGTGGTCTCACTCTGTGGGGTCTCCTGCACCTTCCCGAAGAGTTCGGAGGTCGATGCCTGATAGATGCGTGTCTTTTTTGTCAAACCAAGCAGACGCACCGCTTCGAGGATACGCAGGGTCCCCGTACCGTCCGCATTGGCAACATACTCCGGTGTCTCGAACGAGACTGCCACATGGCTCATTGCTGCAAGGTTATAGATCTCGTCAGGCTGTACCTCCTGGATGATACGGGTGAGGTTCATCGAGTCGGTCATCTCGCCATAGTGGAGGATGAAGTTACGATTCTCGACGTGAGGATCCTGATAGAGATGGTCGATGCGATCGGTGTTGAAGAGCGAGGCTCGACGCTTGATACCGTGGACGATATATCCTTTTTTGAGCAGAAACTCCGAAAGATATGATCCGTCCTGTCCTGTGACGCCTGTGATCAGTGCTACTTTCTGTTGTGCCATTATCTCTTCTCCATTCTTTTAAAATCATCTTCAAGACGAACGATGTCATCTTCACCTACATACTCACCGACCTGTGCTTCGATCATGATCAGCGGGATCTTTCCGACATTCTCCAGCCTGTGTACTTCTCCAATGGGAATATAGGTTGACTCATTGGCATTGATCGTGTAGGTCTTCTCTCCTCTGGTCACCAATGCGGTTCCACTTACGACGATCCAGTGTTCCGAACGGTGGTGATGTTTTTGCAGGGAGAGACGTTTACCCGGTTTGACAACGATACGTTTGACCTTGTAGCCCTTGGACTCATCGAGGATCGTATAGGTTCCCCATGGACGATGCGCAGTGACATGGATGTTTGGAAGTTCCGAGTGGCGCGCTTTGAGCTGATTGACCACCTCTTTGACTTTTTGGCTCTTCCCTTTTTGGGAGATCAGAAGGGCATCGGCCGTATCTACGATAAGAAGGTTGTCAACGTCGATCAGTGCGACCTGTTTTTCAGAGATAATAAGGTTGTTTTTTGCATTTTGAATCATGGGCATCGTGCTGTCGGTGGACTTTAATGCATTATGATCCTTATCTTTGGGCAGCGCTTCATACAATGCATCAAAACTCCCCAGATCCGACCAGCCTATGTCAGAAGGGATCACCTTGACACGGTCACTCTTCTCCATCACGGCATAGTCAATACTCTCTTCAGGAATCGCTACCATATCCTTATGGTGGATACGGATCATCTCATCATACTTCGCTTCTGTATACGCAGTGTGGGATGTGGCATAGATATCGGGGGCATATCGGTTGAGCTCTTGAAGAAAGAGACCGGCTTTAAAACAGAACATCCCCGAGTTCCAGTAGTAGTTGCCTGCTTCAAGATAGCGTTGTGCTGTTGTCAGATCTGGCTTCTCTTTGAATGCACGTACATCGTTACCATCTGCTTCAATATAACCGAATCCCGTCTCCGGATATTGCGGAGTGATACCAAATGTGACCAGATAGTTCTGTTCGGCCAGAGAGGAAGCCTGTCTGATCGCTTCAAGATAGGATTCTTCATCCTCAATAAGGTGATCTGACGGTGTGACAAGGACGATCTCTTCAGGTTCTAGTGCAAAACAGGCAAGAGCAATGGCCGGTGCGGTATTCCTTCCGATGGGTTCAAGCAGGTAGCGTGATTGGTAATGGTCGGTCGATAGTTGTTCTGTTGCCAGTTCTTCGATCTGATCAAGTGCCAGGAAATACTGTTCTGCATTGGAGACGATCAGTTGGGAGGTACAGACCTTTTGGTTGCGAAGGAGAGTCTCCTGAAAGAGAGAACGATCATGAAAAAGTTTCACGAACTGTTTGGGCATCAGTGTTCGGCTGAGAGGCCATAGCCTGGTACCGCTTCCTCCGCATAGGATGATGTTGGTCATGGCAGCCCCTT
Organism: uncultured Sulfurovum sp.; assembly: GCA_964414325.1. Taxonomy (GTDB): domain Bacteria; phylum Campylobacterota; class Campylobacteria; order Campylobacterales; family Sulfurovaceae; genus Sulfurovum. The sequence goes on from CAYPWA010000129.1 coordinate 3,742, forward strand.
AGTTCACAATGCTTTCATAGAAATGGTTGGTCGCTTCTACAAACCCCTCTACAGAGCCACAGTCAAAACGGTGACCTTTGAACCTGTAGGCAATGACTCTGCCCTGTTTCGCCTGCTCAAGCAGTGCATCGGTGATCTGGATCTCTCCGCCTTTTCCCGGCGGGGTATTGCGGAGAATATCGAAGATGTCCGGTGTGAGGATATAGCGACCGATGATCGCCATATTGGTCGGTGCGTCTTTGGGATCGGGCTTTTCGACCATATCCGTGACGCGATAGGTGTCATTTGACCCATCTACAAGATTGCCAGCGATAACACCGTATTTGCGTGTCTCTTCCTTGGGCACCTCTTCGATAGCGATGACGGAGCATTGGTATTTCCGATAGATCTCAGTCATCTGTGAGAGGACGCCGTCCGAACTGTTGGTACAGAGGTCATCAGCAAGGATGACGGCGAAAGGTTCATCCCCTATCAGGGTCTCTCCCGTGAGGATAGCATGCCCTAGTCCTTTCATCTCGGTTTGCCGGGTATAAGAGAAAGTACATCGGTCAATCAGAGAACGGATCTCATCCAATAACGGCTCTTTGGAGGTATCTTTGATCTGATGCTCCAGTTCATACGAGATATCAAAATGATCCTCGATCGCACGTTTTCCTCTTCCGGTGACGATCGCCATGGTATGGATACCTGCTTCAAGTGCTTCCTCAACACCATACTGGATGAGCGGTTTGGTCAGTACGGGCAGCATC
>CAYPWA010000130.1:0-3214 GCA_964414325.1 uncultured Sulfurovum sp.
GAGTCCCAGACGGTGTGCAACGCGGTAGACGTGGGTATCGACCGCCATAAGGTTGGCTCCCGTATATTCGATCAGGACAACATTGGCAGTCTTCTGTCCCACACCGGCAAGCTTGACCAGTTCGTCCCGCTCCAGTGGTATCTCTCCGTCATAGTTCTCTACGACAGATTGTGCCATTTTGATGAGGTTCTTGGCTTTGTTATTGAAGAACGAGCAGGTTTTGATAAGTGCTTTGACCTCGTCCAGATCGGCATTGGCAAGGCTGACGGGATCGGGGTACTTTTCAAAAAGTGCAGGGGTGATGATATTGACCCGTTTGTCGGTACATTGAGCTGAGAGCATGACGGCGATGAGAAGTTCATAGACATTACGGTATTCCAGTTCTGTGATCGAATCGGGATAGTGTTCCAAGAAGCGTTTTTTGATCTCTTCGATCTCTGCTTTGGTGGCTTTTTTGACCCTTTTTGCCATCTTTTGTGACTCCTCTGTCTGAAGTTTAAAGAAATCTTAGCATAAACCCTATTTGTTAATGGTTTGTTTAACTACTATCGATATACTATTTCCATTATAATTTCAAATAAAAAGGACATCTCACCATGTTAAAATTCGCAAAAACATCACTACTTGCAGTCGCCGTCATGGCAACATCCGTTGTCGCATCGGACATCCTTGTGACCGTTAACGGTAAAAATATCACTAAGCAGGATGCGGAAGCGTTCGTCAGCGCAACCAACCCGCAGGCGCACTATGAGCAGCTGACACCTGAGCAGAAAGCACTGGTGAAGAAAACACTGGTAGAGAAAGCGCTGTTCAGCGAATTGGCTAAAAAAGAGGGTATCCAGAAGAGCCCTGAGTTCAAGCGTAACATGGAGAAGATCGGTAACGAACTTGCCGTCAATATGTGGATGAAAAAACAGATGGACAATGCCGTTGTCAGTGACAGTGAAGCCAAAGCGTTCTACGATAAGAACAAAGATAAATTCATCATGCCTGAAACGGTACATGCCAGACATATTCTTGTCAAAAGTGAAAAAGAGGCACAAGATATCATCAAGCAGCTCAAAGGACTCAAAGGTGATAAGCTTAAAGCGAAGTTCATCGAGCTTGCCAAATCCAAATCGACAGGACCTTCCGGTCCAAAAGGCGGAGATCTTGGATACTTTAAAAAGGGTCAGATGGTACCTGAGTTCTCCAAAGCGGTATGGGCACTTAAGCCGGGCGAGGTCACAACAAAACCTGTCAAGACACAGTTTGGTTACCATGTGATTTACCTTGAGGAAAAGAAGAAGGCGCAAGCAGTACCTTATGATGCGGTCAAAGCCAAGATTGTTGCGACACTTAAGCAACAGGAGTTCGCGAAAAAGATCGCTGCAATCGCTAAAGAGCTTAGAAGCAAAGCCAAGATCGTCGATATGGATAAAGAGAGCAACGCTACGAAAAAGTAGTCTTTCACATAAATGGGGAGAAGAATGAAAAAACTGGTTATAGCCCTTGGGCTTTGCGGAGGTCTCATCATACAGAGTGCCTCTGCCGATGCACTCAAGAATATACTTTCGAATAAACTGCATCAGCATGAAGAAATGCCCGGTATGGTCAATCTCGATGCGCTGGGCAGTACCCAACCGACCAAACCTAAAAGCCGACCTGCCAAAGCGGTAGTGGCGACGGTGGATGGAATGAAGATCATCAAAAAAGATGCCGATGCCTATCTTTCCAAGCGTACCAAGGGTAAGGTCAAAGATTTCGATCTGTTGCCAAAGGAGCAGCGATTGGCATTGATCAAAGAGATGTCTATACCTATATTGCTGGCAAGAGGAGCCGACAAAGAGCTTTCAGCAGAAGAGAAAGATGCGGTTCTCTCCAGAGCCTGGATGCAGAAGCGAATGGGGGAGATGAAGATCAGTGACGGAGAACTCACATCCGCCTATGAGCGCATCAAAGCCGAGGCGAAGGCAAAAAGCGCACTCTCTCAAGTACCACCTCTGGATAAGATCAGAGAGAGACTCAAAATGCAGATTGCCCAGCAGAAGATCATCGGGGAGCTGATGAGAGGTGCACAGGTGCGTGTCAATGATGCAAATGATACCATTGCAGGATATGTAGGGATGGTGGCGATCCCTGTGGATGAGGTCAACCAAATGCTTCAGTCCATGACCAAAGGGAAGATGACATGGCAGACGTTGCCACCACAGGAGAGAGTACGTGTTCTCCAGATGGCGGCACCTGCCAAGTTCGTGAGCTTGGCAGCACGTAACGGATTGACCAAAAAACAGCAGAAAAACGTCCTCTCCAACTACTGGATGCAAAAGAGCCTTTCTCGTATCAGCGTGACTGACGGTGAAGTGAAGAAGCGTTATGAGAAGATCAAAAAGCTAAGCAAAAAGTCAAAAAGTAAAAAGAAGCTCCCTGACTATGCTACACTTGAAAAAACACTTAGAATGCAGGTCGCCAATGAAAAGTTCGTTGAAGGTTTGACCAAAAAAGCGAAAATTAGACTCAAATAAACACAAAGGAATCTTTACATGTCTACAAAAGTATTGGATGCGATCGATGCAGGTGTGGTCACCGGTGATGACCTGCAGAGACTTTTTTCCATTGCAAAAACCAATGAGTTCGCTATTCCCGCGGTTAATGTAGTGAGTACCTCCTCTGTCAATGCAGTGATGGAAGCGGCAAAAAAGGTCAACTCACCGGTCATTGTACAGTTCAGCAACGGTGGTGCGGCGTACTATGCCGGCAAGGGGATCGACTCTAAAGAGGGTGCGATACTGGGTGCGATTAGCGGTGCACAGCATGTGCATACGCTGGCAGATGCTTACGGTGTTCCGGTCGTACTTCATACCGACCATGCCGCACGCAAACTGCTGCCGTGGATCGATGCGCTGCTTGATGCGAGCGAGAAGCACTATGAAGCATATGGTAAACCGCTGTTTTCTTCTCATATGATCGACTTGAGCGAAGAGCCGCTGGAAGAGAACATTGAGACGTGCAAACGCTATCTTGAGCGTATGAGCAAGATGGGGATGACACTGGAGATCGAGCTGGGGATCACCGGCGGTGAAGAGGATGGTGTGGACAACTCCGATGTGGATAACAGCCTGCTCTACACGCAGCCCGAAGAGGTTGCCTATGCTTACGAAGAGCTTCTTAAGGTATCTGATAAGTTCACGATTGCCGCATCATTTGGGAATGTGCACGGTGTCTACAAGCCGGG
>CAYPWA010000130.1:3314-4482 GCA_964414325.1 uncultured Sulfurovum sp.
CCCGAAGGGGAGGACAAACCGAACAAGAGTTACTACGATCCAAGAAAATGGCTTCGAGCAGGTGAGGAGTCGATGGTAAAACGTCTTGAACAGGCGTTTGAAGATCTCAATTGTGTTAATCGCAATTGACCACCGGAGGCTTTCAGTCCAATACTCTGGCAGTTGCGAACGCAAGCGCCCTACGGGTTGAGCGCTCCTTTGTCGCATTTAACTGAAAGCCTCCTCCTTATGATTGATACATCAGTGTTACAACTTCCTTCTTCCACTCAAACGATCCGATTTGAGAGACACTCTTTTTTTCTCAAACGCGATGATCTAATCCACCCTGATTTTTCGGGAAACAAAGCACGCAAACTTCACTATTTTTTCAAAAACGATTTTCCCAATATTCGCAAAGTGATCTCCTACGGTTCGATCCAATCCAATGCGATGTACTCTCTCTCGGTTTTGGCAAAGCATAGAGGATGGCGGTTTGAATATCATGTCGATCATATTCCCGATTATCTCAAAGAGAATCCTCACGGAAACTATCGAGCAGCACTGAAGAACGGTATGCATCTCATTGTAGGGAGAGATCCCGCATCTGCCCAAAGGTTTGGAGATGATACACTGTTTATAGAAGAGGGCGGACGACAACAAGAGGCGGCGTATGGTATTGAGGTTTTGGCACAGGAGATTGTAGATTGGCAGAAGGCGTATGCGATAGATGCGTTAAATATCTTTTTGCCTTCGGGTACGGGTACGACGGCGCTGTTTTTACAAAAATATCTTGTGAAAGGGCAGCCACATGGGGCTGCCCCTACAGTCTATACCTGTCCGTGTGTGGGGGATGATGTTTATCTAAAGAAGCAGTTTGAGATGTTGGAGGAGGATGTTCTTTTTCATCCTCGGATCATTTCTTTGGGAAAAAAGCATCACTTTGGCAAACTTTATCGAGAAAATTACGAAATTTGGCTAAAATTACAGCAACAAACGGGCGTGACTTTCGACCTGCTTTACGATCCTTTGGGCTGGCGTACACTTTTGGCGCATCCTGAAGTGATGGAGAGACCGATACTCTATCTCCATCAAGGCGGTCTGTTGGGTAATGAAAGTATGCTACCCAGATATGAAAGAAAATATAAAATGTAGAGCAGACATTTGTCTGCCAAAATATAGGATAGACAAT
>CAYPWA010000131.1:0-4462 GCA_964414325.1 uncultured Sulfurovum sp.
TGTGCAGTTGCACACCGATGATTAATTGATATAAGTGAGGTGCTTGATGTAGTCCGTGTTTTTCCCTGCGACCGCATCGAAATAGGCTGTTTGGAGTTTTTCGGTGATGGGTCCTCTCGATCCGATTCCGATGATACGTGCATCAACTTCACGCACCGGCGTGACCTCTGCAGCGGTACCGGTGAGGAATGCTTCCTCGGCGATATAGATCTCTTCACGTGTGATGCGGCGTCGGATGACCTCGATGCCCATATCCTGTGCCAGATCGATGATGGTCGCCTGAGTGATGGACTCCAGCGTGTTGTCTGCCGGCGGTGTGATCAGCTTACCGTCACGTACCATGAAGAAGCAGGCTCCCGAAGCCTCGGCAATATAGCCCTGATCGTCTCTAAGCAGCGCTTCGTCATAGCCCGCCTCAACCGCTTCGAACTTCGCCATTTGGGAGTTGAGGTAGTTGGCGACCGCTTTGGCTTTCCCCATACCTGAGGTGTTGGGGGTACGGGTCATAGAGGAGATCTTAAGACGGATCCCTTTTTTGAGTCCCTCTTCACCGAGGTAGGCACCCCACTCCCACGCGGAGATGGAGACGTTGACCGGAGCCTCTTTGTGGTAGAGCCCCATCACACCGTAACCCAGATAGACCAGCGGACGGATGTAGGCACCCTCAAAGAGCTCATTTGCCTGTAGCAGTTTGACCTGCGCCGCCTCAAGCTCTTCACGTGTGTAGGGGACATCCATCAGGGTCATCTTCGCTGAATTGAGCAGTCTTTGGGTGTGCTCTTTGAGTTTGAAGATGGCACAGCGTCCGTCTGCGGTCTTGTATGCTTTGGTACCTTCGATGGCACCGTTACCGTAGTGGAGTGTATGGGTGAGGACGTGTACCTTTGCCTCGTCCCACGGGGTGAGTTCGCCGTCCATCCAGATATATTTTGCTTTGTTCATGCGTATCGCTCCGATACATACCTTTTTGCGAGGCATGTAGAATTAGTGAGGATATTTTATCTAAAATGTGGTTAATAGGGGGTTATCAGGCGAATTTTAGGAAAAGACCCACCAAAAGTGAAAGTATCACGGTAAGAAGGATTTGCAGGATATCGTAGGTCTGTTTGGAAAAGTCTGTTTTTGGTTTGAGCCATTCGACTATCTTCATGGCAGGAAACGCCATAAAGACCAGCATGACGATGGAGAAGACAAGGGTAAGGACGAGATCTGTCATCACCTACACTCCGTAATAACGGTGAACAAAATCGATCTCATCCTGTTTTTCAAGCGGTACGACCGCCTGTTGTGATCCGTTGTTATCAAGAATGATCAGCTGATTGTTTGTGAGTTTCAAATGTGTTTTCCCCCATGCTTTTTCAAGTCGCTCGAACTCATGAAAGAGTGTCATATTGTTCGGTTTTTCTTTGAATTCCGGATCTTCCTTGCTCATAATCTGCAGTCCGCCGAAACGTTTATCAAGATAGTAGGGGCTGTAGTGCTGCACTATTTTGTAGACACGGGCATTTTTGTGGCTTGGTTTACTCTGTATGAAGGCGGCAAGCCCAACCAGAAGAAATCCCAGAAAAAGTGCGGGGAGAAGATATTTGCTGAAACGTTGCATGGTGTTATCATACCTTTTTGTTTAGCAGTATAGGGATTTTTGTCTGAAATTGGCTTGACAGATATCAAGGTATAGCCTATAAAAGTATGATAGTATTCATACAGCTTAATGTGAGTGAAGGTGAAATAATATGAAGAACTTTTTTTATCTTGAAGGTGCCTACCTGATTCTGGGTGGGATCATTCTGCTTATTACCGTATTTGTCGCCACACGTCCTTTTATGTCAAAGGGAGCATTGAAAAAAGGACTTTTTTGGGTGACTCTCGTACTTGCTGTCATGATCGGCGCCCATTATGCGATGACTGTCAATCGAATGAATGAAGTCAAGGCGGCATTCGAGAAAGATCTGCCGATTCTGTGCGAGAGCAGGATGCTGAGAAAAGTCGCACAAACGGTGACTGTGCAAAAATCCCGCGAGTGGTCACTGGAGGGTGACAACTTTGTTTCACCGAACTATTCACGTCCATTCTTTACTGCACGGTGCATCGTGAAGTAGTTTTCCGGGCAGAGTGTTATAACTTTTTCTTTTAAAACTTATCTATTACCCATACTTATTTTATTCATCAATATTGATGATTTTTATATATTTCCTTGATATATGTCAATGTCAACCGGATGTGAAGCTGTCATAATACCCTATGCTCTAAGGTTTTGATCCTTTTAGTAAATAGATATCCTACAGGGAGCCATTGATGATAGAACATCTGATCGTACGACCGGAAATAGCGTTGGACAAATTCCTGCCTATTTTTGTTGAGTCTACTTTGGTACTTGTTTTTGGGGTGGCGTATGCAGCAGTCATCACACTTTCAAAAATGGGGTACTTTTCCAAAAAATGGATGCCTGTAGGATATCTGTTTTGGGCATTACAAACTTACTTCCTCTATGACTTCGCCATATTGATACAGAGTAACCACTTTACTGTCAAAGTATTGATGGTGACGATGTTGGCATATCTTTTTATCCCCCATCTCTATTACTACTTGATCAGTGCGGGAGATGCACGATATGAAGATACGGATGAAAAAGTAGAGGAAACCAACTTAAAGGAGGAGATACATGGCTAACGAAAACGAAAATGTTTCGGTCTGGACCAGTATACGGTTTTGGCGTCGTTCGGCGGCATGGGTAACGGGGTTTGCAACCATGTTGCTGATATGGCTGACATTCGATACGCTGGGACAGATCAGTATGGGGACAGCGGAAGATCTGAAAAACGGGGTGGACAAAAGGGTTCCATCTGCTTCGGTGATCAACTATAAGATTGGTTACGAATACAGCGCAAAAAGAGGGCATGAGGTGCCGGTGATTGAGGGGAAACAGCTCTTTTTCGGGAAAGAGTGGAGCCCTAAAGAGGCGGAAGCACTGCTGCGCTTGGGCAAACTTACCTCTCAGGCGAAGAACTGTATGGATTGCCACACTTTATTGGGAAATGGTGCTTATTATGCGCCGGATCTGACCAAGGCATGGCTTGATCCAAAATGGAAGGCAATGGGATACCTTGGTAAACCAACCAAAGAGGAGGGGATAGCCGAATTCCTTCAACATCCTTCTCAGTATTCTACACATGCACGCAGGATGCCAAATCTTGGTATCACAGCAGAAGAGGCGAAAGGTTTGGTCGCATTCCTCAAACACATGAGTAGTATTGACACGAACGGTTTCCCGAGAAACTTCTCGAAAACGGTTGATCAATTCAAAGCAGGAGGTTCCAATGCTCACTAGTATCAAAACAAATCAGTTTGCCGGTGACAAAGGCAAAGAACTGGGAATGATGTATTTCAGGGTGGCGATCGTACTTTTCGGTGCACAGCTGCTTATGGGACTGATCGCAGCGATTCAGTTTATTGTTCCGGGCTTCCTGTTTGAAGTGTTCGACTTCTCCGTAGCGAGAATGGTGCATATCAATGCATTGGTTGTTTGGATGCTTTATGCGATGATCGGTTCGGTCTATTTTATGCTCTCGGATGAGACAGGTGAGCAGCTTGTCGGCGCAGGGCTTGCTAAACTAGCTTTCTGGATCCTGACAGCAGCAGTTACAGTAGTGGTGCTGGTTTTTATCTTTATACAGGTCGGTTCGGGAACAGAGTCATCTATCTGGCTGATCAACGAAGGTAGAGAGTATCTGGAAGCACCAAGATGGGCGGATATCGGTATCGTGGTTGTGGTATTGACATTCTATTGGAATGTATTTGCTACTTATATGAAAGGCAGAAAAACGGGGATCATGACCGTCATGGTCGCAGACCTGATGGCACTTGCCGGGCTCTATCTTGCAGGGATGTTCTTTACGGACAATATCTCTATGGATCAGTTCTGGTGGTGGTGGGTCATCCATCTCTGGGTAGAAGCGACATGGGAAGTCTTCGTCGGTGCACTCGCGGCATATGCGCTCATCAAGATCATTGGTGCCAAGCGTGAGATCGTCGAGATGTGGCTCTGGATCGAGGTACTAATGCTTTTTGGATCAGGTATCCTTGGTCTCGGACACCACTACTTCTGGATCGGTACACCTGAGTACTGGTGGGAGATCGGTGCGCTCTTCTCCGCACTCGAACCGGTACCTCTGGTAGCGATGTTTGTCCACGTCCTTTATGACTGGGGCAAAGAGCAGGGAATGGCAAAAGCCGAAGGCAAAAGCGGTGCGGTGATGAACAACGGTCCCGCCATGGCATGGATCGTCACCAATGCGTTCGGAAACTTCCTTGGGGCAGGTATCTGGGGATTCTTCCATACCCTGCCGCAGGTCAACATCTATACGCACGGCTCTCAGTTTACCGCAGCACACGGGCACCTGGCATTCTTCGGAGCCTATGCAACGATCCTGATAGGGATGATGTACTTGGGGGTGCAGTATGC
>CAYPWA010000132.1:0-2568 GCA_964414325.1 uncultured Sulfurovum sp.
GTGATGCCGCCTACCAGACACCACATCATGTCCGACTGCGTATCCCACACATACCCCTGCGTACCAAGGAAAGCCTCGGCACCTTCACCCGTGGCAAGCGCTACCCACCACTCGACCAGCTCGTAGAAAGCAGAGAACGCCAGCACGATACTGAGCACGATGTAGTTTAGCCAGACCCCTCTGCGTGTGACGATCTCTTTGCGTATGAGGATCTCCCGCGCCAGGATCGCCGGCTCGAAGCCCTGAAAGAAGTGTCCCACCTTGTCGAAGTTGTTACGGCTCTGGTGCAGCACCTCCTTGATCCAGTCAAAGAGCGGCACCTCCGCATAGGTGTAGTGTCCGCCGACCATCAGGATGATCATATGGATTAATATGAGTGTATAGAGCAGGGGTGTCAGCGGAAAGCTTCGGTAGGTTGCTACGATCAGCACGAAGCCGATTAGTGCGGGAACGATCTCCAGAAACCAAGTAAAGTAGTCCTTGGGATGGATACCCGACCAGATCAGCACCGCAAAAAATATCCCCAGCCACAGATAACGCATCGCTATGCCTTTCTTGCTGTGAGCAAAAAGACCGTAAAGTCACGGTGCGGTTTGCTGATGGTCGATGCCGTATCGAAGCGCACATCGACAAATCCCGCTTCCTGAGCGATCTCCTCCAACACCTCCCGGTCGAACCCGTGGTGAAAGACCCCGGTATTGTCCGAGTGGAAGCTGCCGTCTTCACTGTCAAGGTCTGCGATGGCAATGAAGCCGCCCGGCTTGGTCATGGCGTAGAACTTCTTGAACAGATCGAGTGTATCTTTGAGATGGTGGATCGTCATCGAAGAGATGATCCCGTCAAACTGCCGATCAAGCATCTCTTTGGAGAGATCTTTTTTGACAATCTGGGTTTCACACTGAAATTCGTCACACTTGTTTTCGAACTCTTGGAGCATAGAAGGGGAGTTGTCCACCGCTACGATCTTCTTGACAAAGGGGGCGATGAAAAAGCTCAGCAGTCCCGTCCCCGCACCGAAGTCCATCAGCTCCATCTGCTTATTGAGATCTATATTTTTTACTATTAACTCTGCAATGCTTTTGGCATTCTGAACCCGTTTTGAGCTCATATCCCACGATTTTGACTTGTGTGCAAAGAGGTCTTCTTTAGTCTCACTCATTTTATATTCCTTAATATTATTTTTTACTGTCTATTTTAATATTTTTTAGCATTATGCCTAAAAGAGGCTGTCTGACTTCTGTATGCGTATCGAATCCCAAAAGAAATCGACATGCTTTTCGAACAATGATACCACAGAAGAGGTTGATTTCTTGTCCGCCTTGAGCAGTGTTACCTGCATCTGGTAGAAAAAGAGCGGTGCCAAGAACTCATTTGCCAGAAGCAGGGGGTCTGAAGAGCGGATCATCTCCTCCTGCATCATCGCAAAGAAGTATCCAGAGAGCTTTTTGACGTTCTCCTGGTAGAAATGCTCGTTGTATATCTCCCTGACACGCTCGTTGCGGTACATCTCCTGCATCATCAGCCGAAAAAGCGCCTCATTCTGGCTGTCAAAGCTCATCAGCTTGAAGGTAGTGGCAATGCTTGCCAGCAGTGCTTTCCCCTGTTTATGCGTCTCCTGAGGCGTCTTATCGTCAAAGAGCGTGACGATCGCCGAGGAGGTAAGGTCGCTGATCAGTGCTTCAAGGATCGCATCCTTGTTTTTGAAGTGGTTGTAGAGCGCACTCTGCTTGACCCCCATCGTGCCTGCGATGTCTCTGACTGTGGTCGCCTTGTATCCCTTGGTAGAGAAGAGTTTGAGGGCGGTCTTGAGTATCTTGGCTTTGGTTTTGCTTCCTTTCGATAGGGCGGAAGTGCCCGTCTGCTCGTTCATTGTGACTCCTTTGATGACATTATAATGAACAATTGTTCATAAGTCAAGTTTTTGAATCTAAAAAACAAGAACATTTGTTCATATTTAAAATAGGAGGATCTTTTTTAAAAGAACAAGTGTTCACTTATTTCTATTTGGTGGATTATTTAAAAGAACATTTGTTCATATTATTAGCGTGAGAGCCCTTATTTTAGGGGTTTACTGCCTTTTTTATATTTTTTCGTGAAGGGCAGATATGGAATCTGCCCCTACGGGTTTGAAATGATTGATTTGTATATTTAAAAATATTAAATAAGGGGTTGTTTTTTTATTACGTAGGGGAAAAATCTATTTTTGCCCTTGAGGTAGAAAGAATAGAGAGATATGATATTTATAAATATGTCATTCAAGGTATTTTTGCGATTGTGCAAGGGCGGATATAGAATCCGCCCCTACGAATCAAAATTATTTTCTTCTCTTGCAGATCAAAGATGTGAGATCAAAAATATATCTATTGTGGCAAATGGTAATTTTACCGTAGGGGGCAGATTCCATATCTGCCCAACAAAAAAGAAAACTATATCTCATATTTTAGACTTCATCCTAAAAGAAGATACACAAGGAAGATGATTTTTACAATTTCCACAAACGTAAAACATACAGATCCATACCCCTGGAAGAGCAGATCCATATTTTTAATAGAATTTATATTATGTTAA
>CAYPWA010000132.1:2668-4462 GCA_964414325.1 uncultured Sulfurovum sp.
AGTGCGGCATCGGGTGTCGCTCCGTGGATCTTGGTCGCCATGCTGACAAGGCTGTCGTAAGATGCCAGATCGACCGTGCGACGAAACAGTGCTTCATCTCCCAGATACGCCACAAGTTTCTCTCGCTCCATACCGCCGAGGATCTCCACATGGTAGAGCATCGCTTCGAGTGCTTCATGCTGATTGTCCACAAAACGGCTGCCGATCTTCTCCGCCGCATCCGTTTCAAGCCCTTTGGACTCCAGTGCCGCGGCAAGCTCTCTTGCTACCGCCCTCTTCTGCTGTGCATCTTTGGTCAGTGCCGAGGCAAGGTCTGTTCTGAGTGTCTGTGCCACCGCCGGGTTGAACGCCAGTACGGAGACAAGCAGGGTGATACGAAGTAGGTTTTGTCTATTCATGCGAGATCCTTTCTATAGGATCATTGTAGGAAAAGAAGGTAAACGGTTTGTTATTACGCGACTTCGGCATCTCTGGTCTCGACCTGTGCCAGCTCATCCCTCTTTTTTACCCCTACCTTATACAGGTCATACTGATTTTGCAGGTTGAGCCATAGCTGCAGAGTCGTGCCGAAATACTTCGCCAGCTTCAATGCCATCTCAGTGGTGATACCTCGTTTCTCATTGACCAGTTCGTTGATCGCACGAAAAGAGGTGTGCAGCGCCTTGGCAAGATGGCTCTGTGTGATCCCCAGCGGTTCTAAAAACTCCTCTCTCAATATCTCTCCGGCATGGGTCGGTTGTCTCTCTATCTCTCTCATCTTTCACTCCTAATGGTAGTCTGTGATGATCACATCGTAAGCGTTACCGTTTTCAAAAGCAAATACGATGCGATACTGTTTGTTGATGCGGATGGAGTATTTTCCTTTCAGTGCACCATCCAGTGCTTCCAGTCTATTGGCAGGCGGTACTCGCAGATCTTCCAGCACATAGGCAGCATTAAGATAGTCGAGTTTGCGCAATGCCGCTTTGTGTATGGTCGAAGGTATCTTTCTGCTTTTTCCTGTTCGGTAAAAGGATTCCGTCTCTTTGTCCGCAAACGTTTTAATCATAGCACAGTATAACACATAGTGTAATAAATGTCAATTCGGGAGGGAAGGTTTTACTGGATGTAGGGGCGGATTCCATATCCGCCCTTTGTGTGAGTGGTGATATATCGTATGATGCCCTATTTCGCACCGCCGCATTTGCCGGCTGCACATTTCATACCGCCCTGCTTCAGCTTCATCACTTTTTGCATCATCTGTTTACGATGTGCCTGACGCTTGGACTTCAGATAGGCAAGCTGATCGGGTGTGAGTACCGCTTTGGTATTCTCGATGCACTTGAGGTGTGTCATCGTCGCTTCGGCTTCGAGGCTTGCAAGCTTCTCTACCTTCTCTTTGAGATCCGCCGCTTTGGTACCCGACTTGGCGGCCATGACGATCTCTTTGCGAAGTTTCATCACCTCGGGCTTGAGCTTCATGACGCTTCCCATGGTCTCTTTACGCACGACCATCAGCTTCTCTTTCTGCTCTGCCGTGAGTGCCAGCTTGGGATCGTCCCAGCTCTTCATGAGCATCTTGGTGTAGTGCGGCAGTCCGTGTTTGATGAGAAACGGAGACTGCATCATCATGCGTTTCTTCTTCATCATCTTGTTCTGCATACCGCCCTGCTTCATCTGCGCTTTCATCGCACCGCCGCATTTACCCTGCCCGCATTTCATCCCCTCTGCCTGTGCAGTGATAGTAACGAGCGCAAGCGCGGCTACGGATGTGAGTGCTATTTTTCTGATCATGGTGTTATCCTTTGTTGTTTA
>CAYPWA010000133.1:0-4454 GCA_964414325.1 uncultured Sulfurovum sp.
CGCTTCCGTCTCCTGTAGGAAGTTGTTTTGGCCATATTCCGTTACACTCACCGACACAGTTGAAGCTTGCGACACTTGCATCTTTGTGGTGGTTGATTAAGTATATTCTTTTCTGACCCGTCGTAGAGAGATACGGTATGGGTGCCCATCCATCGCCCTCTCCTTCAACGAGGAGGTCACCACTTGGTTCGGGAAAGGGTCTGCTATAGGAGTTTCCGTTACTAGTTTCCCACACAAATTGATTGGGATTTTGTGTGACAGACCACCCATCCGGGTGTGCTTCGGTACTTGGCACATAGGTTTGTGCCGATGAGAAGTTGTCGGTGATAATGACATTCTCCAACGGTGTCGAACTGTTACTTTCGTAGCGTACTACCCATTCAAGCGTGGTGATCCCACCACTAAGCGTTTTGGAAAGAAGCTCTTTGGTGACGGATTGTCTTGTATTGTCCGCATGGAGGAAAGAGAGACACAGACCCACACTCAGGCACAAACTATTTATGATATGCAATCTTCTCATCTTACCACCTCCAATGTCTGATTGAGATCTTCTTGGATCTTGAACTTCACCTTGAGATTACAACACTCGTAAGGCTCTCCGGGTACCACTTTGGTGCTGTCAAATCCGCATAGGTTGAGTACGGCATCCGTACCTGGTACGACTCCCGAAAGAAGCGGTAGCGGTGTTCCCACAGCAAATATCGGCCCGTTGGCGATCGATGCGACTCCGCTGACGGGGGTGATACGCATGCTGTCTATATTCATCCCGTTGAGGGACTGGATGCCGTAAAGCGGCAGCTCCCATGTGCCGTCACCCTGTTCGAAAGGTCCCGGTGGCGAGGTCTTGACGATCATACATTGCTTGGGATCTTCGGGTGGCTTTGGCGGTTCATCATCCTTTTGGCAGAACGGAAGCCACGGCATTATCCAGCAGTTGACCGGCCAAAGAATACGCGGATCCGGTGGCGGAAAGGAGATGATGGATGGAGGTGAATAGATTGGCGAGCCGACGATACCTCCTGTCGGTGCTGTGGGATCGTTACCGACAAAAGAGTCGGCATAGACTTTTTCTCCGCATTTGCAGCTACATGGTTTTCTGTATATCTTTACATCTCCCATACCTCCTCGAACCGGATAGGGAAGAGAGGAGAGGATTTTGAGGGTATTGCGAGTATGGGAGGTGACGCCTGCCAATACTTCAGGCTGTCCTTCGATACCATAGAGAGCAGTTTGCATCCGAGCAAGGTCGTGAAAGCCCTCCGCACTGATCCAGACGGATCGGTTACATGATCTGTGATCGACAGTTCCATTTCTGTCATAGCCATATCCTATGGCGACCCCGCCTACTCCTGCACTAAAGGGTTTGTCATCTCCTACGGCATACGCTACAGGATCGGGGTACCAACGGTTGAGTGTGCCGTCCTGCGGCACTTTGAGATGGTAGCGAAGGGTTTGTGCCTGTATCGGTTGCATCAAAGCCTGCATTGCGTATGAGCCTTGATTGAGTGGTCTTTGGGAGAGTATCATTTTTCCGTCGGGTGTGACGATCATGTCGGTAATGGGAAGATTGGCATTGAGGTTTTGCAGTTGAAGCTCGAAACGGCATTTCTCGGTAAAATCACCCTTTTTATCCAAGGCGACCGACCATATCTCTCCCGGTTGTGACAAACCGTTATAGACCGCATAGTAAAGCCTGCTCTTATGAACGGTAAGCCCGTAGATCCGTCTTCCCTCTCTTGCATAGCCCCAAGTTTTAGTATTGGTGCTGTCAAAGTTACTGCTGTGGATGTCGGCGCGGTTGAAAGGATTGCTGTAAAGCGGTGCAAGTCCATAGACACCGCGTGCGGTCACACCGTGGTCGAAAAGACCGAGGGGCTCACCCCTCATAGAGAGGCGGTGGATTATCCCGTTGTCAAGATCGGAGACAAAAAACTGTCTGTGGTCGGCATCGAAGGCGATATTACCCAAGGCGGCACCACTGTTGCCAAGCCCTTCAAAAATTAGATCGGCAAACTTGCTTACTTTTCCCGTTTTGCCGTCTATCTTCCATACGGTTCCCGGTCCTCCTCCTTTGCCAAACTGACCGGGCATCCATGTTGCCGTCGCTACACCACGCACATGCCGTTCGGGTCGGGTGTCCTTGTCGTTAGTGACAAATGTGTCCGTGCCGACTTTGACTTCGTAGGGGATATCGGGTGTAACGATATGGAGTCCGTAAAAAGAGGTTGCCGTGACATAGATATTGGGCACCTTGGCATCATCAAGGGCAATACCGAACACTTGACCGATCTCTTTGGCGGGAATCTCCAGCTTGGTCAGGTTTGGCAGGGATGAGCCGTCCCAGAGGTGGTCTCTGTCGGTGCGAAGCGTATATATCTTCAAAGAGGCTCCATCGGTATCGATAAATATCTCGTCATTGTACTGCGAGATATGGGTACGGCTAGGTGTTTGTATCTTCTGAGGAAAGGTCTCGTTCGCATCGGGTATGACTACACCGGAAAAACCTGTCATCACGGCATCACCGGGCGCGATCACCGGGGCGCCCGCTAACCAGATGGCTGCCACCATATGTATTAGAGTCAATCTACAGAGTTTCATCCTCTCTCCTTAATGTGCACTTTGAAGCAGTATGGCACAAAAGGGTAATGAAGTGTAAAGGTTTGAAGAAAAGGACTACCGGCATCATGCCGGCAGCCTACGGAAAAATTAGTATAACACGGTTAGCGTAGTACCGTCCCATGTGTAGAGTTTGTTTATCACACCGTCGGGTGTTGCTTGGAAGACGATGTTACCGTTGAGTTCGGTGATGTGTCGTGGTGTGGAGTCTCCTGCTCCTGGGTTGATATCGAGAACCATTGAAGCGGTAGTGCCGTCGTATTGCCATAGCTCTAAGCCATTGGCGATATCTCTTGCGGCAAAGTAGAGTTTGTTGTTTGCCGTATATATGATACCGTCATCAAGGGTATTGGGAAGTACGGGAGATACACTGTTGGGGGTGTTTCCTATTTTGTATAGCTGATTCTGTGATACACAGTAGAGGGTTCCGTTGTAAACGGTGTATCCATGGAAAGGTGCGCTAGGAACCGTGCCGTGACGGATCGGGGCTGTTGATGGATTGGCAGGATCGATACTGTAGAGTCCTTCATCGCCAACTGTTTGGCTGGCAAGGTAATAGATCCTTCCATTGAAAGCATAGAAATCACTTGGCATATCTGATCCGTAGTTTGCTATGGGGGTTATGCTCGTTGTTGAAGGATCGTAGGTGATCAGGTTGTTGGATAGAGTATTGAGGCTGTCCGATCCCCCTATATACAAGATGCCGTTGTATCCTATCATGCCGGTGACGAAGAAGTTTGTTGGAAGACTGGGTAGCATAGATAGTGTGTCGGTTGATGTGTCGAGTTGTAATATGGTGTATACGCCGCTTCCATCTCCGGCACCGAAAAATATGAGATCATTCATCTGTGCGGAAAAGGAGAACATATGGGGGTAGAAACCTGTTGAGTTGTTGACTGAGATTTCGGTGCCATTTGAGGTAACCTTAACGATATCTCGAAGTCCTATTGCATTTGGTGCGGGTTGTTGTTTGAGAGTGTACATGCCAAATGAGGTTATATGCTTGACTTGTGAATTTTTATTTTGTGTCGCCGTTACCGTTAAGCTGGTTAAGCTTACGGTTTCTGAGCCAAGATCCATTTTGATGATCGTACTTTTGGCAGACTGTAATAAATCTCCAAGACCTTCGACATGATCCATATAAAGGTATGAGCCATAGGTAGTAAATGCTTCAATCTTGCTATAGTCCACGGTTGTTGTGGGAAGCACTGTATTGGCTACTTCTAAAGTGTTGGCTGGGGTACCGTCAGTTTTGTAGAGTTTGTCAATACGCTGGGTCACTGTGGGTGAGTAGGCGATGTAAGCGGTTTGGGGTGTTGAGTTGTTTCCCGGAACGACACTGGATGATTCGGTAGATGAGGGAGAGCTTCCGCATCCGGAAAGGAGTATTGCCGTCAGGATGGAGATACTAGTGTATAGGATCATTTTCATCATTTTTCCTTTGTATTGAAATCAAAACATCGCTGATTGGATGTTTTATGTGCATACTATGACACAAAAGAGTAATGAAGGGTAATGGATTGTTATACAAAAACAGAAGCGCTCAAACAGTGCAGCGACCCGCCCTCTTTGAGGGTTGGCGACTCGATAAATTGGGTGGAAAAACCGTGTTTATCAAGTATTGCAGCAGTATAGATCTTGTCTTGAGGGTGTGTCAATGTATACACCGGAATGATCAGATGTGTGTTCAGCTGTATCCAGTTTAGTAGGCTGGCATATTGCTCTTTTTTGCTTCGTATCGGTATTTTCAGTATCTTTGTCTGTTTGCAAAATCGATTGATCTGAGATATCAGTTTTTGAATCTTCGCCCTATCTTCTGCAGATGAAAGATTCCATGC
>CAYPWA010000134.1:0-4421 GCA_964414325.1 uncultured Sulfurovum sp.
TTGCCAATCGCTTTGCCCCTTTGAAATCCGCTTTCCCCGTACCCAGTACCGGGATTGCATCGACCTTATAGGCTTTGGAGGGGACAAAGAGCGGGTTCATACCCAGTGTGCCGATGCGCTCCATCACCTCATCCACTTCGCCTGTACCTTCAAAGAGCAGGATGACCGCTTCGCCCTTTTTCTCGTCGGGGATCGCTGCTACAGCGATCTTTTCATCCTCATCCAGGACTTTGGCGATCTCCTGTTCGACCATACCCAGACTCACCATCTCCCCGCCAATCTTGGCAAAGCGGCTGTAGCGGTCGACGATGGTGAGGAAGCCATCCTCGTCGATGTGCCCCTTATCCCCCGTGACATACCAGCGGATACCGTCGATCTCTTTGATGACCGATGCGGTCTTCTCCGGATCACCCAGATACCCCTTCATGATCTGCGTCCCGCCGATAAGGATCATCCCGTCCTCGCCCACGCTTAGCTCCTCGAAGCTTTCGGGATCGACGATCTTGAAGCTGCTGCCCGGAACCGGAAGTCCTACCGTACCGGGTTTGTTACCGATCTGCGGTTTCCAGGTGTCCGGCAGCAGTACATCGGGGATGTTGACCGAAGCGACCGGGGTCGTCTCGGTCGCGCCGTACCCCTCGTAGATCTCATGCCCGAACTTATCTTTGAACGCCTGTCGTATCTCAGGCGGCAGCTTCTCCGCACCGGCAACGACCATTCGTAGATCCTTGAACATCAACGGATGGAGCTTGCGATTGCGGGTATAGAGCCGGAAGAAGGTCGCCGTGGCAAAAAGCATCGTCGCCTCATACTTGGCGGCGATCTTTCCGATCCCAAAGCCGTCGGTCGGATCGGGATGGCACACCACAGGGATCCCTTCGATCAACGGGAGCAGTGTCGTCACCGTCAGCCCGAAGGAGTGGAAGATCGGCAGGGTACCAAGCATCACATCCTCATCGGTCGGGTTGAGCAGTGTAGTGATCTGCTTGATATTTCCTATGATGTTCTTATGGGTCAGTTCGATCCCCTTGGGTGTGCCTTCGCTGCCGCTAGAGAAGAGGATCGCTGCAGTAGTATCGATGCTGCTTCTCTTGATATAGAGCAGTCTCAGCAGCCACACAGGGAACAGCTTAACCGCAAGCAGACGCATTACACTCTCTGCTTTTCCGATCTCTTCCTTGATATCTTCCAGATAGACCACCTGCACCAAGGAGAGTACCTCTTCGAGGTCAAACCCTTTGGCTTTGAGCTTGGTGAGAAATCGTCTGGAGGTAACGACCGTCTCGATATCGGCGATCTTACAGGCGTGCTTCAGGCTTGCCGTACCGCTGGAGTAGTTGAGGTTGACGATCGTCCTTCCCAGTGTCAACAGCGCCATGTTCGCCATCGATCCGCCCGCCGATGTAGGCAGGATCACACCGATATGAGGCATCCTGCCGATACGATCTTTAAGCTTGGAGGCGATGAGCAGTGTACCGGCGGCAAACTTCTCTCCGCTGACCTCCACACCGGTAGAGTCTGCCATACAGAGACGACCGCCTGTGGTTTTGACACTTCTCAGCCACGCCTCCTGAAGACTCGGCAAAGAACGTGCATACGCTCGCCAGCTCTCGATGGAAAGCTCAAAGACTGCCTTTTTGACCTCGGTTGCCGTCGTATGGATAGGCATCATCTCACCGAAGGTCACACTCACATCCTTGTTTCGGTTGCGTTTGACCTTTTGCGATGCATGAGAGAAGTCCCCCTCCCACAAGCCACGCAGATAGAAAGGTACGATCACCGCCTCCTCATCCGCCTCCTTGCAGGCAATCTCAAATCCTCGCTGAAATACTCCCAGGTGCCCGTTACGGGAGAGGTGGCCTTCTGGGAAGATCGCGACCGTCTCACCATTGTTGAGTGCCTCCGTGACCCGTGACAGTGCATTTTTACCACCCCTACTGGATATGGGAATGGCATTGAAAAAACGAAAGAAGGGCTTGAGATACCAGATCTCATAGTAACTTCGCTCCATGACAAAACGGATCTGCTTGGGATACGCCATCTGCAGGATCGCCCAGTCAAGAAAAGAAACATGGTTGCCCAATAGCAGCACCCCTTTTTGGGCATCAATATGCTTGAGCCCGTCCACATGCAGCGTATAGCGAAAACTGACAATCAGCCTGACCAGATAACGGATCATCGACTGCGGCAATCTCAGCAGTGTTGCCAGTGTACCGAGCATCGCCACCAACGCGACCAGATAAAAGAGACCGGTTGAAGACCACTGCAGATACCCAAAGAGTGCCGTCAGCAACAGTGCAGCGAACATCACGACATTTTGCATAAAGTTGTTTCCCGCGAGCACTTTCCCCAGTATCGGCGTAGGAGTGGCGAACTGAATAATCGCATTGAGTGGTACGACAATCAATCCGGAGAAGAACCCAAACCCGAAAAGGAACACACCGAGCAACCACAGATCACTCTGAGAGGGGATCAGATACAAACAGAGAGTGACTCCGAGCGCACCGATGGGGACGATGCCTGTCTCAATGAAGTTTCGGCTCACGCGTCCGGCAAAGATCGATCCTGCCACAAGCCCTACACCCATCAGGGCGAGCATCCCCTGTGCCGTAACAGTATCGGTAATGCCCAGTTTGCCCTTCAGATACTCTCCAAAGATTGCCACAAGGATCTGCGATATCCCCCAGAGCAAGCTCAAGCCCAGAATACTTGCCCACACTACTTTCTCTCTGCGCAATACAGTCAGATTTTCCCGCAGATAGTGAAGATTTTTGTATTCGCCTACCTCAAACTGCATCTCTTCATCAATCTGCACCTTTTTAAAACGTTTTGCCAGCCGCTTGGCAAGCATAAACTCTACAACACTCGCACCGATCAGTAAGAAGCCTACAGGCGCGATATAGTGAAGTATCTGCGAGGGATCACTGCTGCGATCTCCAAGCAGGTGTTCGAAAAAGAGCGAATAGATCACCGCACCCGCAAGGATAGAGACGATCGTGACCGACTGCACCACCGCATTTGCCTGAGCAAGCATATCATTACCGGTCATCTCTTTGATCAAACCGTATTTGGCGGGTGAATAGATCGCACTCTGCGCCGCAAGGATAAAGGTAAGGATGAACGCACCCCAAAACCATCCCGCCATATAGCTCAAGAGGATCAGGGTCGTGATGACAATCGCCGCAGCGGAGGCATACTCTACCACCTTGACCTTGGGGTACTTGTCGGAGATGAAACCTGCAGGGGAGAAAAGAAAGATAAAAGGCAGCAGGATCAGCGCATTGACCAGCGCGGTCAACACGATCAGTTCCGAGCCCTCATAGGCTTTGAAGATCGTGTTCTGCAGCACGATCTTGTGCCCAAGATCGGTCATCGCATTGAGAAAGACGATCAGGATATAAGAGCCAAATCCCGCAATTTGAAACAGCTTTTTCATGACGCATCCTCCTCTTTGTACTGCTTTTGGTACTCCACTACCGTATGCATATTGCAAAGATAAGGCTTAAGCGTGAGGATCATATCGAAGAAGAGCTCATAATGCTCCGTATGTCTCTGCGGATCAGACTTCATCATCTTGGCACCTGCGGCAAACTCCTCTTTGGCAAGTGTACGTGCGGCAGTGACATAGTGATCCAGAAGGGATCCGTCCAGTCCAAGATCCTCCCCACGTTTCAAGATCGCTACAATCTCCACCTCTTTGCCGCTAAACCCCTCTCCCCGTTCAAAGAGCAGTCCCCGCTTAAGATACGCATCCAGTTCCGCTTCACGCAGTCCCGTGATCTCAAGAAAGTCCTCTCGGTTGTACCTGCGGTTCTCCTTGTCTCCAGAGATCAATGCCAAGGCATTGACCATCATCCCGAAACTTTTGACATCACGGAAATTGTTTTGTGCGAAGATCGCCTTGATCTCAGAGATGGAATAGGAGAAGTTATGTTGAAGGTATTTGATAAAACGCAGAATCTCCACCGCACTCTCGTCATAGAGGTGAAGATTGGGTTTGGGTTTCCGGGGTTCGGGGAGAAGCCCCTCTTTGATGTAGTAGAGTATCGTCGATTTACTCTCACCGCTTTTGAGCATCAGCTCTTTCATCTTGAGTGCCATCATACATCCTTTATGGTGTGATGAGGGCAGTATAGAATATTTTACCTTAAAGTGTCAAGTGCCACTTTACACTTTTTACTATTCACTCTCCTTGATCTCATTCTCATCCATCGTTAGCCCTTCTCCAAAACCAAGTGCCTCTTTGATCTTGGTCTCTATCTCGTCACGAAGCTCGGGATTCTCCTTGAGGGTCAGTTTGGCATTCTCTTTTCCCTGTCCCAGCTTCTCCGCACCATAGCTGAACCATGCACCCGACTTGTCCACAATATCGAGTTTGACCCCGTAGTCGATGAGCTCACCTTCGAAACTGATCCCCTCAC
>CAYPWA010000135.1:0-4403 GCA_964414325.1 uncultured Sulfurovum sp.
AGCGTCAGCCTTCCAAGCTGAGGGTCGCGGGTTCGAGTCCCGTCTCCCGCTCCACCTACATTATCACACAAATCTCAAAAAAATTGATCCATATCACTTGACCCCGACACCTTTTTATGCTATAAATAATACAAAATAACTCCGAATTAGGAAAACCCATGGCACAAGAAGAGATCAACAAAGCCGTTTCGGGTGAGTATGAGCTCGGTTTCGAGATTGATATCGAAACCGATGTGGTACCGCCCGGACTCAATGATGACACGATCCGTTTCATCTCCAAAAAGAAGGATGAACCCGAATGGATGACTGAGCTTCGGCTCAAGGCGCTGCACAAATGGCAGCAGATGACAGAGCCCACGTGGGGACATGTCGAGTATGAGCCCATCGACTACCAATCCATCTCCTACTACGCCGCGCCCAAAACCGGCGGACCGGAGAGTCTGGACGAAGTCGATCCCAAGATCCTCGCCGCCTACGAAAAACTGGGGATCTCTCTGGAAGAACAAAAGCAGCTTGCCGGCGTGAAGGTCGCGGTGGATGCGGTCGTGGACTCTGTTTCGGTCAAAACGACCTATCAGGAGGAGTTGGAGAAGCACGGCGTGATCTTCTGTTCCATCTCCGAGGCGATCCGTGACTACCCAGAGTTGATCAAGAAGTATATGTTCTCCGTCGTTCCCATGACGGACAACTTCTTCGCTGCGCTCAACTCGGCGGTCTTTACCGACGGGACGTTCGTCTATATCCCAAAAGGGGTACGCTGTCCGATGGAGCTGAGCACCTATTTTAGGATCAATGCACTCAATACCGGTCAGTTCGAACGCACGCTCATCGTTGCCGATGAAGGCAGCTATGTCAGCTACAACGAAGGGTGTTCCGCACCGATGCGTGACGAGAACCAACTGCACGCAGCAGTGGTGGAACTGGTGGCAATGAAAGATGCCGAGATCAAGTACTCCACCATCCAAAACTGGTACCCCGGTGATGAAGAGGGCAAAGGCGGGATCTACAACTTCGTGACCAAGCGCGGTATCTGTGCGGGAGACAATGCCAAGATCAGCTGGACACAGGTGGAGACCGGTTCTGCGATCACATGGAAGTACCCAAGCTGTATCCTCAAGGGAGACAACAGTGTCGGAGAGTTCTACTCCGTTGCAGTCACGACACTGGCGCAGCAGGCGGACACCGGAACCAAGATGATCCATCTGGGCAAGAACACCAGCTCAACGATCATCTCCAAAGGGATCAGTGCGATGAAGGGGCAAAACACCTACCGCGGACTGGTCAAGATCGGTGCCAACGCACATGGAGCGCGTAACTACAGTGAGTGTGACTCTCTGCTCATCGGGGATCAGTGCGGTGCGCACACCTTCCCCTACTTGGAGAGCAAGGATATCCACGGACAGGTCGAACACGAAGCGACCACCAGCAAGATCAGCGACGAGCAGCTCTTCTATCTGCGTCAGCGCGGGATCGACGAAGAGAGTGCGGTCAGCATGATCGTGCACGGCTTCTGTAAAGAGGTCTTCAACCAGCTGCCTATGGAGTATGCGGTCGAAGCAAAAGCATTATTGGAACTAACATTGGAAGGAAGTGTAGGATGAGTAAAATATTGGAGATCAAAGACGTTCACGCAAAGATCGGAGAAAAGGAGATCCTCAAGGGTCTCAACCTCGATCTGGAACCCGGAAAGGTACATGCCATCATGGGACCCAACGGTGCGGGTAAATCGACCCTGAGCAAGACGATCGTAGGACACTACGATGTCGAGGTAACCGAAGGGGATATCCTCTACAAAGGCAAGAGTATCCTTGAGATGGAGCCCGAAGAGCGTGCACTGGAGGGGATCTTCCTCAGTTTCCAGCATCCTGTAGAGATCCCCGGTGTCAACAACGCCTACTTCCTGCGTACCGCGCTCAATGCCAAACGCAAACATGAAGGCAAAGAGGAGCTCAACGCTGCGGAGTTCCTGCGCGAGATGAAAAAGCACCTCGAGATGCTCGGTATGAAAGCTGACATGATCAGCCGAAGCCTCAATGAGGGCTTCTCGGGAGGTGAGAAGAAGCGTAACGAGATCCTGCAGATGCTGATCTTGCAGCCGGAGGTGATCATCCTTGACGAGATCGACTCCGGGCTGGATATCGATGCGCTTCGTGCTGTCAGTGAGGGGATCAATATGATGAAAGACGGAAAGCGAAGCTTCCTTGTCATCACCCACTACAGTCGTATCCTTGACTATATCAAACCCGACTATATCCATGTGCTCAAAGAGGGGCGTATCATCAAGACCGCAGGCCCCGAGCTGGTCGCACAGCTTGAGGAGCACGGTTACGAAAGTATCGTAGAGGAAGCGTAATGAATCTGAGTCAACTCAACCAAAAAAGCCTTTCGGATGCAGCCGCACTCCTTGGCGCGGATGAGAAGAGCATCGCACTTGAGCGTCTTCTCTCTCTGGGACTGCCCACCAAAAAGAGCGAGGAGTACCGCTATTTTCAGATAGAGAAACTTCTGGAACAGGAGTACCGTACCCTCACCTACATCCCCAAACCGATCGAAGAGGCGGAGAAGATCATCATCGTAGACGGTGTCGTCACCCATGCACCCCACGGGATGCGTGTCTATTACGATCAGTGCCAGGCGATGGACATGACACACTTCGATCCGCTCTACTATCTGGGTCATCTGCTCAGCCCGCATGTGATCAAGATCGATCTGGACGGTGACACCGATGTGGAGATAGAGCACCACTACACCCAAAGCAACGCGCTCATCACCTACCGTATCGTCCTGCTCAACCAGGCAAACCGTCATGCGACACTCTTTGAGAGCTTCCATGAAGAGGAGATCGAAAATACACTGGTACTCTACGGCTACGACACCTTTGTCGCGCCTGACAGTACTCTGCGCATCCTCAAAAACCAGTATATGCACGGCAACCGCTATGCGATGGTGGCATCACACCGCATACAGCTTGAACAGCGTGCCAATGCGGTCATCAAGAGCTTCGATATGGGAAGCGATATGGGACTGCAGCTGATCAAAGCCGATCTTGACCGCTATGCACACATCGATGCGGGACACCTGCTCTATCTCAATAACGAGGCACAGCGCGGTACGGTCAGTAAGATCGTTCACAAAGGAGAGCACTCCACCTCCCATCAGGAGGCGAAGAACATCCTTGACGGTCACTCTCGCGGGATCTTCGATGCCCTGATCAAGGTAGAGCACTCCGCTAAGTGGACGAAAGCACACCAGAACTCCAAAGCGATCCTGCTTGACGAACGTGCCTATATGGCAGCCAAACCGCAACTGGAGATCTACATCGACGAACTGGAAGCCAGCCACGGATCGACCACGGGGCAGCTTGATGAGAAACAGCTCTTCTACCTGCGTTCCCGCGGTATAGCCAAACAGGAAGCACGCAAGATGCTGGTAATCGCCTTTGCCAATACGCTCATCGAGCAGGTAAAGGATCTGAGGCATCAGGATATCATCAAAGAGACGTTCGACAAAGCGTTCTATGAGACCTCACAAAAGGAGGCGTCATGACGATAGAAGAGACACTACAAAAATACAAAGAGGATTTCGACCTCTTCCCTACTCCCAATGACAAGATGGAGTATATCTTCGATCTGGGCAAAAAACACACAACACTCCCCGAAGAGGAGAAGAACGACGATACATTCATCGTCGGATGTGCTTCTCCCGCATGGCTGAGTGGTGAATGCAAGGATGGGAAGCTGATCCTTCGAGGTGAAGGTACGTCCGAGATGGCAAAAGGGATGCTCACGCTCCTGCTGGATATCTTCAGCAACAAGGAGGTTGATGATATCCTCGCTTTTGATCCACAGAGACTGAACGAACTTGGGATCGTCGAACTTCTCTCCCCTGTTCGTCAGCAGAGTCTGGAGGCTTTTATCAAGAAAGTCTACGGCTACGCACAGCAGTGCAAAGAGCAGAACTAAAGAAGGATTTTTTATGAAAGACCCAAACGATATACAATTTGACGATATCCCCTCCAATGCGGAGGAGATGGCGGCATGGGAAGCGAAATTCGGCAGCGGCGCGAACAATCCTGTAGGTGGCGTGGATAGCCGCTTCGATGCGACCGAAGAGAAGTGCCACAAACCTGAAGATGCCGAGCCAGACGAAGAGATGAAAGAGAAGGTCATCGAACAGCTCAAGACCATCTACGACCCCGAACTGCCTGTAGATATCTACAACCTTGGACTGATCTACGATGTGGACTGCTGGAAAAACCCTGTCAGCAAGCAGAGCGAATGCAAGGTGGTCATGACCCTTACCTCCGCCACCTGCTCGATGAGTGAAGTGATCGTCGATCTGGTACGCTCCATCCCTACCCGTATGGGTGGCGGTCTGGCATGTATCGATGTGGAACTGGTTTT
>CAYPWA010000136.1:0-4386 GCA_964414325.1 uncultured Sulfurovum sp.
AATTCCCGCAGTTTGCCTTTGTTGCCCGTCGCCAATACCAACTTCATCTCGATTAACCTTCATTTTACTTAATAGGACTATAATTTGGGAAAATTTTACCCTATTGGAGATATCAAGATGATTAAAAAGGTACTACCCTTAAGTCTTATCGTCGCGTTACGCTTTTTTGGGCTTTTCATTGTCCTTTCCGTACTGTCCAACTATGCAAAAGAGTTACCCGGCGGTACTGCCTTCCTTGCAGGTATCGCACTGGGAGGGTATGCGCTGACACAGGCGGTACTGCAAGTTCCTTTCGGTGTCATGAGTGATAAACTCGGACGTAAAAAAACACTGCTCTTCGGGCTGCTTCTGTTTGCCATAGGATCAGGGATCGCTGCGATGGCTGACAATATCTATGTGTTGCTGGTAGGACGTTTCCTCCAGGGTGCCGGTGCGATCGGTTCGGTCGTGACCGCTATGATTGCCGATCAGGTCAGAGAAGATGAGCGTGCCCATGCCATGGCGATTATGGGAATGGTCATCGCCATGAGCTTTGCTGCTGCCATGATCATCGGACCGGTTATCGCCGGTTACTGGAGTGTCAGTGCCCTCTTCTGGCTGACAGGCGCGCTGGCACTCAGTGCACTGGTCATCCTCTTTACCGCAGTACCGGAACCACCACACATAGAGCACCACTACTCCGAAGAAGAGGCAAAGATCAAAGAGGTCTTCAAAGACAAGGATCTCGTACGTATGTATATCACATTCCTCTTCCACAGCTCCACAATGGCTATCGCATTCTTTATTATCCCTATTGTTATGAAAAGTAAATTCGATATGACGCGTATGGAGTACTGGAAAGTCTATCTACCTGCAGTGATCTTTGGTATTCTTGCTATGGGACCGGCTGCTGTCTTTGGTGAAAAGTACGGCAAAGGGAAACAAGTCTTTGTCATCTCTGTTCTCTTCATCATCGCTGCATTTGCACTCATGGGCTTTAGCAACAGTTTCTGGCTTTTTGCTACCGGTGCTACTTTCTTCTTTATAGGATTCAATATGTTTGAACCTCTATTGCAAAGTTTTGTCGCCAAATTCGCAAAAGTACACCAAAAAGGTGCTGCATTGGGTGTTGCCAACACCTTTGCTTATGTCGGAATCTTCCTCGGTGGCGCCATAGGGGGATGGCTCTACGGACACTACGAGGAACAAGGGGTGGCGATCGCCGTAATGGTGCTTTCTGTCTTCTGGATCCTCTGGATCCTCAGTATGCGTAACCCTGCACTGAGAAAAAACCTCTTTCTTCCTACGGATACCTTTGATGAAAACAAGCTGCACCTGCTTAAAAATGTTGAAGGGGTCAATGATTTCTACACCAATAAAACGGAAAATATTATGGTCATTAAGTATGAAGATGCGGTGATTGACGAAGATACAATAAGAGGAATGCTTTTAAAGTAAGCATCAAAGGTCTGAAACAGAATTCCTTGGAGTGCAACGCTTCTAAAATAAAAAAGTTATGGTAGAATAATTTGAAAGCATCTATTTCTGCATAAATGGTGGATAGTATTATTTCTTAAATGGGGTATCTCATAAAGGTATCGTAAGGCATATCAATGGATTTTAGAAAACTGTACGAGCAGACCAAAGATCTCTCCGTTTTGCTTGCGGAGGATCACGAACCTACCCGTCTCGGGCTTGAAGAGGTTCTGCAGGATCTCTTCAAAGAGGTAGTCTCCTTTCCCAATGGCAGGGATGCCTACTACTCTTATCTTGATCGATATGACCACACTCCTTACGACCTTATCATCACGGACATACAGATGCCACATATGGATGGTGTGACACTCACCAAAAAGGTCAAGGAGAAACGTCCCGAACAACAGATCATCGTTCTCTCTGCCTATGCGGACAAGAACTACCTGATCGATCTAATCAATGTCGGTATCTCACATTTCATCACCAAGCCTTTTGAATACGACAGTTTTCTGGATACGCTCTACCGTATCAGCAGCAAAATATCCATAGACAATACAAAAAGTCCCCATCCGGAATCAACAACTACCGTCAGACTCGGAGAGTATACGGAATGGGACAAAGAGAAACATACCCTCAAACATGAGGGGAAGAGCATCACGCTCTCCAAAAATGAGCTTCTTTTAATGGAGCTGCTAATACAGAATGGCGAGCAGATCACCACCACAACCACATTGATCGAAAAGTTCTATCTTGAAGGTGTCGATATCAGTGAGGGGGGACTGCGAAACCTTGTGCTGCGCATTCGAAAAAAACTTCCGGAAAATATTATCGGTACTGTCTATGGTCTAGGCTACAAGGTATTGGTCGCCCCATAGTAGTTCTGGAACAATTTTCACTTAGACAGTAGTGTATACAGATAATTTCTTCTCATTGTTCTAGATAACAACAAGTATTGTATTTTTTGGGAAATGTGTATCAGAAAAGAGGTTTCCATGGTCGGAGTGACAGGACTTGAACCTGCGACCTCTACCACCCCAAGGTAGCGCGCTAGCCAGACTGCGCCACACCCCGACATTTTGGAGAGTGAGATTATAGGGCGAAATCTCTTAAAAAGGGTTGAGTAACGACCTTAGCATTTGCCAAGATCGACCACTCTGTACTCCGCACCCATCAGATCGCAGGCACGTTTGGTAATGTTTTGGATCGTGAAGCCGAATTTCTCAAAAAGCTGACCCGCAGGGGCAGAGGCACCGAAGCTCTCCATTCCCAGTACGTCATCGGCATAGCGGTAGTACTCTGTCGCTGTCGCCGCTTCGACCGCCAATACCTTGGTAGAGGGATCTATCACGCCAGCTTTGTAAGCATCGTCCTGTTCGTTGAAGAGATCCAGACACGGTACAGAGACCACATTGGCTTTGACTCCCAGTACCTCCAGATGACATGCCGCCTGAAGGCACGGCATCAGTTCGCTTCCGCTTGCCATCAATGTCAGGGTCGCACCCTCACGCTGTTTGACGATATAGGCACCTTTGGAAGGCTCGCCGAAGTCACGCTTAGGCTTAAGTGTCTTAAGCTTTTGTCTTGAGAGCACGAAAGCACTCGGTACATTCATCTGCAAAGCCGTTTTCCACGCTTCGACATTCTCCGTTGCATCCGCCGGTCTCCATACGTAGAAACCGGGCAGTGCGCGGAACTGAGAAAGATGCTCGATCGGCTCATGGGTCGGACCATCCTCTCCTACACCGATGCTGTCGTGTGTCCAGACAAAGAAGCGCTTGATCTTCGTCAGTGCCGCGATACGCGCAGCGGGCTTGAGGTAGTCGGAGAAGACGAAGAAAGTCGCATCAAACGGAAGTGTCGTACCGTAAAGAGCGATCGCATTGGTGATCGCCGCCATCGCATGCTCACGGATACCGAAGTGAAGATTCTTTCCTTTGGGGAAGTTACCCATGTCTTTCAGTTCGGTTTTGTTGCTCGGTGCCAGATCCGCAGACCCGCCGATAAAGCCGGGGATCGCTTTGGCGATGGCATTGAGGATCTTACCGTTGGAATCACGGGTAGCGACTTCGGCATCGTTGCTGAAGTCAGGATAGTCGATCGCACTAAAATCAGGAGTGAGCAGCTTCTCAAGTGCGACATTCTGCTCGACAAGCGGTGCCTCTTTTTGGCGATGAATCCACTCCTTCTCCAGCATCTCACCCTTCTCTATGGCACATCGGAAGCGCAGCAGTACATCTTCGGGGATCTGGAATGTCTCGTCCGGATCGAAGCCCTCTTTGGCTTTGGAGGCACGGATGATCTCCTCGCCCAACGGCGCACCGTGGGTATGGTGCGTTCCCTCCAGCTCGCCCGCACCTTTACCGATGATGGTGTTGGCAATGATGATCGTCGGCTTGTCCGCTTTTTTGGCTTCACTCAACGCCGCATCGATCTGATCGTAGCAGTGACCGTTGATCGTCAGTACGTTCCAGTTCTGCGCCTCGAAACGCTTGGCAACATCCTCACTCCAAGCGATGTTGGTATCACCCTCGATCGTGATCTCATTGGAGTCATAGATAAGGATCAGGTCTTTGAGCCCAAGGTGTCCTGCAAGGGCACATGCCTCGTAGCTGATCCCCTCCTGCAGATCCCCGTCACCACAGAGGCAGTAGACCTTGTGATCGATCAGTTCACAGGTCTCGGAGTTGACTTGTGCTTTGGTGAAAGCTTCCGCCATCGCAAAGCCCACCGCATTGGCAACGCCCTGTCCCAAAGGACCCGTGGTGATCTCTACACCGTCGGTATGACCGTACTCGGGATGTCCAGGGGTTTTGGAGTCAAGCTGACGGAACTGCTTAAGATCCTCCAGGCTCACATCATACCCCCACAGGTGCAGCAACGAATAGATCAGCCCTGTAGCGTGTCCCCCCGAGAAGACCAGGCGGTCACGAT
>CAYPWA010000137.1:0-4379 GCA_964414325.1 uncultured Sulfurovum sp.
TCCTCAAGCGTATTCTGATGCCGGACGACTGGGAAGGACATCCACTGCTCAAGACCTATCGCTGCACGGTGACGAGTTCGCTTCCTGGTATGAGGTAGATAAGATCTTCGGAAAAGAATACCGTGACATCATCGGGCCTGAGAACCGTGATCCCGCACGTATCGACCGTTATGATACCAAGCGCTTCTCACGTGTCGGGTACGAAGTTCCGTTCGGTGAAGATATCACCCAAGGTGAAAAAGAGCAGCCGATCGAGTACAGTGAGACACTCCTTGTTGACTACAACAAGAAGTCCGGCAAGCAACTTAGCGATAGAAAGTAAGGGGAGTAGAGTATGCAACAACCAAACAAATTAACACCGTTCTTCGAAAACCTCAATTTCGAGCGCGATGACAATACCATGGTGATCAACTTTGGTCCCCAGCACCCTTCCGCACACGGGCAGCTCAGACTGGTACTCGAGCTTGACGGCGAGCAGGTGGTCAAAGCCTACCCTGATATCGGATACCTCCATAGAGGGATCGAGAAGATGGCGGAGAATATGACCTACAACGAGTTCCTGCCTACAACGGACAGACTTGACTATATTGCCTCAACCTCGAACAATTATGCCTATGCACTGGCAGTTGAAAAGCTGCTTGGTATTGAAGCACCACGCCGTGCACAGGTGATCCGTACCATGCTGTTGGAGATCAATCGTATCATCTCTCACCTCTTCTTTATTGCGACGCATGCGCTGGATGTCGGTGCGATGTCGGTATTCCTCTATGCTTTCCGCGAAAGAGAGTTTGGGATGGATCTGATGGAAGACTACTGTGGGGCACGTCTGACACACTCTGCGGTACGTATCGGGGGAGTGCCTCTGGATCTTCCCGAAGGATTTATCGAAAATATGATCGCATGGTGTGACAAGGTCGACCACGAAGTGAAGCATACCTACGAAGCGCTCCTGACGGAGAACCGTATCTGGAAGATGCGTCTGGAGGATGTGGGTGTGATCTCTGCCGAGGACGCGCTCAACTGGGGATGTACTGGACCGATGCTCAGAGGTTCCAACGTCAAATACGATATCCGTAAAGAGGAGCCGTATGAGCTCTACGACGAGCTTGACTTCGATATCCCGGTGAGTGATAGATGCGACTCCTACGGTCGATATATGCTTTATATGCAGGAGATCTATCAGTCCACGCGTATCCTCAGACAGCTTGTGCCTATGTACAAAGAGAGCGAACCGCAGTTGATGGCGCATGCACCGCAGTACATCTCCGCGACCAAAGAGGAGATCATGACTCAGAACTATGCGCTGATGCAGCACTTTGTACTGGTTACACAGGGGATGAGACCGCCCAAAGGTGAGGTCTATGTACCGACCGAGTCACCCAAAGGGGAGCTAGGTTTCTACATCAAATCAGAAGGTGAGCCCTATGCCTACCGTCTGAAGTGTAGAGCACCAAGTTTCTTCCATACCGGACTGCTTCAGGAGATCCTTGTAGGTACATATATTGCAGACGTCGTTACGATCATTGGTTCTACCAACATCGTATTCGGTGAAGTTGACAGATAGGAGTAACGATGAAAAGATATGACTTAAGACATTTGCACGATGACTTCTATAACAGAATGGCAGAGCTGATCGACCAGGGGCTTAAGGTCGGTGAAGTGGGTATATTCCTTTTTGAAGTAGGTGATTTCTCTCATATTCAGAAGTCTGCAGACTTCATCAAGGAGCTGGGACACGATCTGATGAATTCACTGAAGTTCAACGAAGTGGATTGGACGATCGTGGTCAAAAAGGTCGATGAAGAGACCAGAAAAGCCAGAGCCCAAGAGGTAGCGGCTGCACGTGCGGAAGCGGAGAAAAAAGCTGCCGAAGCTGCAGCTGCAGCCGAGGAGAAAGCAAAGGCTGACGCGGAAGCGGCGGAAGCGAAAGCCAAAGCGGAGGCTGAAGCCAAAGCCAAAGAGGCGGCGGAAGCTAAGGCGAAAGCGGAAGCGGAAGAGAAGGCAAAAGCTGAAGCAGAAGCAAAAGCAAAAGCCTCTGCCAAAGAGGAGAAATCCGTCAAAAAAGAGGAGAAGCCTGCCAAAGGTGACGATCTGACCAAGGTTAAGGGTATCGGCAAGGTCTACATGAGCATTCTCAATGAGATGGGGATCTACACCTATGCGGATGTGGCTGCGATGACACAGGAACAGATTGACATTATGGAGAACGAACACTCTTTCAAAGGTGACTTCAAAGAGTCCGTGGCAGACGCGAAAAAACTTTCAGAATCAAAGGCTAAATAATGTCACGCGTATTGTTCTCTACTTGGAGGGATGAGTTTATCGACAACCGCGGTAAGCCCTCCGACGAGTGGAGCGAATCTGGGTTCAAACTTCCCGAGACCTACGACGGGGACAAGAAGTCCAAGGCATTTATCGGCTGGGACGGTGTGGCGATCTTCGATGAAGATATTGATGCTGTCGAGCTGGCATCGCAGTATGCCGCGCAGTACCAGGAGTATTCCGAGGCATGCGGGCGTTGTGCGCCGGGTCGCTGGGGAGGTCGTATCCTTTACGATCTGCTGGACAAGATCGCCAGAGGAGAGGGGACACACGATGATGTCGCCCATCTCAAAGAGATCTCCAAAACAATGATGGAGACCTCCAAGTGTGAGATCGGAAAGACCGTGCCCAAACCGATCCTCGATCTGATGGAGTATTACAAGGATCAGTTCGATACCTGTATCGATGCACAGCAGCCCTCCAAGCACTACGGTGACGATACCTCCTATATTGCCAAGGTGACTGCACCGTGTACCGATATGTGCCCCGCACACGTAGATATTCCCGCCTATATCGAGGGTGTACGCGATATGATCTTTACCGATTCGCTTGCAGCGACACGACAGACGATGCCGCTGGCACACACCTGTGGACGGGTCTGTCCGCATCCGTGTGAGGATGCCTGTCGTCGTGCGAACCTGGACGAGCCTATCTCGATCATGGAGCTCAAGCGTCTGGGAGCGGACTATGAGACCGATCATATGCTGCCGTGGCAACACCCCTTTGAGGTACAGCCTCCACGCAATGACGGCAAGAAAGTCGCTATCATCGGTGCGGGGCCTGCGGGATTAACGGCAGCGTACTATCTGGGGATTCAGGGGATTCATGTCGATATCTTCGAAGAGCTTCCCGTCAACGGCGGAGAGGTTGCCGTAGGGGTACCGGAGTATCGTATGCCCGTAGAGAAGTACAACAAAGATATTCAGCTGGTACTTGACCTTCCAAGTGTCAATATCTACAACAACCACCGTGTCGATGCCGAACGTCTCAAAGAGATCGATGCGGAGTATGATGCGACACTGCTGGCATTTGGGACACGACTCTCCAAAAAGGTACGTGCAACCAACGAGAACCCGAAGATGAAAGGGTACTGGGGTGCGATCGCGATGCTTGACAAGGTCAACCTCTGGAACAAGTACGGTATCGGTTCACCGGCATCTGAAGACCTCAAAGACAAGGTCGTCGTCTGTGTTGGTGGTGGGTTCACTTCGATGGACGTCGTACGCTGCTCCATCCGTGAAGGTGCCAAGAAGGTGATCATGCTCTACAGACGTGACGAGAAGACGATCATCCGAAACACGACCTACGAAGAGTACCACGAAGCGGTCGAAGAGGGTGTGGAGTTCATCTTCCATTCGGCGATCGAAGAGATCTTCGACGACGGCGAGAAGATCACCAAGCTTAAGGTCAACCGTTTCGAGCTTGTGCCCGATCCCGACGGTGGAAGACCACAGTTGGTCAAGATCGAAGGGGCAGACTTTGAGATCGAGTGTGATTTCCTGATCCCTGCCGTTTCTCAGGCGGCAGATCTGCAGCTCCTTCCTGAAGAGTGGAATGTGGAGCTGACCTCATGGAACACGGTGCTTACCAACGGACGTGACTTCATGAGCTCTCGTCCGGGGCTCTTTGCCGCGGGTGACTGTGAGTATGGACCTATGACGATCGTCAATGCTGTCGGACAGGCACGTCGTGCCGCATCGGTGATCAGCCGTTATATCTATGACGGCAAAGTCTCGCTGACCGATGAGGAGATCATGGAAGATCATCTCAACAAACTGAAGGTCTACGACAAAAATGAGAAGATCACCGGCTGGATGCCGGGTCTGCCGCGTGCAGTGAGCGAAAAGCTTAGTGTTGAAGAGCGCAAGACCAACAACAAAGAGGTCAACCTCGGCTTTACTGGTGAAGAGGCGATCGCAGAAGCGGAGCGCTGTATGCGTTGCTATTATATCTCTATGGTGGCGGTGTAAGATGAGTGTACACAATTCAATGAATACAGGCAAACCCATCACCATCACCATCGACGGCAAAGAGTGCAAGAGCACCTTTGGCAAGAC
>CAYPWA010000138.1:0-4367 GCA_964414325.1 uncultured Sulfurovum sp.
GCTCCTGCAAGGATGAGCATCGCACCGTCGATATGTTCTACCGCTTCACGCTGTGCCGGGTTGAGGCTGTTGAGTATCTCGTCCATATTTCTTTTTTACGCTCCTATAGTGACTCTTATTATATCGATATTATGATTAAGGACGGAGATACCCATAAGCAAAATGAATTTGATCGCAACCAATAAGGTAGCCTTATGAGAATTTCAGTATAATTTGATATAATACCATTAATTAAATTTTCGTATGTGATGCATACAAAAGGAATTCGAATGTTAAAAGATTTTGTGAAACTAGAAACATTTTTGACCGTGGCACGAGAGCGAAGCTTCTCCAAAGCCTCTGCCAAACTTGGAATCTCTCAGCCGGCGGTCACACAGCAGATCAAGTTCATCGAGAAGTATCTGGGGGTAAAGATCATCGAGAGAAAGAAGAACGGTATCAAACTGACCGCTGAGGGTGAGGAGCTCTACAAGATCGCGACACGCCTTGAGAAGGAGATCAATGCCGCGGAAAAAGAGGTGCTCAAGATCATCAACAAAGAGATGACCTTCCGTCTGGGAGCCTCCTATACAATCGGTACCTACATTATCCCCGGAGAGTGTCTCAACACGATGGGCAAGGCGATCAACAACGATATCAACCTCAGTATCGATGTGAGTGACAATATCATACGCAAACTCAAGGATCGGAAGCTCGATGTCGGTCTGATCGAATCGCCGGTGACCTGATCTACCGTGAATGGCTGGAGGATGAGCTAGTACTGGTGAGCAATTCACCGATCCCTAAGACAGTGAAAACGGAAGAGCTCTACGAGTATCAGTGGATATGTCGTGAAGAGGGCTCACATACACGTAAGGTTGTTTCAGAGGTCTTTGAAGAGCTAGGAGTATCCTGTAAAAGTTTCAATGTTCTCTCCGAAGTAAGCAACACGACAGCCGTACTACAGACGATCAAGCGAGCGAAGAAAGATCCTGCGCATCCGGTGGTCTCCATCATCTCCAAGCATGCGATTGCAGATGAAGTTGCCAAGGGGGAGCTGTTTGAAGCAAGACTGCGTGGATACACGATGAGCCGCAAGTTCTACATTGTCTACTCAAAAGAGAACAAACACAATGCCTATGTCGACAATGTCGTAGACTATATCCTTGCAGGACAGTGCTAACAGAGTTTAGCGCTTCTTCTTTTTGAGAAGCTTTTTGTTCTCCGGGTTGTTCAGCAGTGCTTCCATAGAGCTCTTTTTGGAGCGCTCTTTGGCTGGTGCGGGATGGGCAAGATTGAGAACGATGGGATGCTCCCCTACGATGACTTGCTTGATCGCCAGCAGCGGCATACTTACCTGTGACCCGAAATTTTCACTGCCAAATCCCGCTTCAAATGAGAAGTGATCCCCCTCCAGTATGGCACTTTCGTACGTATATCCGCTCAGTACAAAAAGTACGGTATCTTTGAAACTCTCCAGTATATCTTGTGGCAAAGGCGGATCGAAGCGGATATGCTTAACCTCACAGGCGATCGCGAACTCCTGATCTTTTGAGAAGAGATAGGCGATGGTATTGGAGATATGCTCACGCATCAGTGCTTTGTATTCGGGTGTCTGAAAGAGATTGATGGTCATCATGGTCTGCTCGCTTCTTTATTGGATGGTACAGTCGTTTAGGATCTTAAATCCTATCATAGCGTTCATTAAAGCCACGTGTGTATAGTCCGACAGCTCTTCTACGCGTATATCTTTGGGGAAGATGATCCCGTTATCAAGGAATTTTGCACGCATGGTTCCCTCCAGCAGCGGTGTTTTGGGGGTGTACCACCTTCCCTCCCGATAGAGTGCGATGTTGGCGATGGTCGTATCGGTCACAAGGCCGTCTTGTGCGATGATCACTTCATCGGCTCTGGGGTGTGCATCAAGCAGTGCGTTCAGTGCTTCACGGTCGGCATATTTGTGGGGATAGCGTATATCTGAAGAGACGACCGTGAGGTGTCGTATTGGTTTGGGGGTATAGGGAAGGTACTCTATCGTTTCGATCTCCTGTCCGTAAATGATACGACACCGATAGATCCCTTCTGACCGAGGCACTTTGATCTGTGATGCAAGGTCTATGAGCGAAAAGGTGTGATAGAGGTGCTCTCTACTGCGATTCATCCGTGCTTGATGGTAGAGAAGGTTGTGGACTTTACCCCCCTCGATCCGGATCGTTTCAAGCAGCAGCGGAGGTGCGGAAAAATCCATCTCTATCGATCGAAAAGCTCTGTCGAGAGATAGCGTTCCGCCGTATCACACAGGATCGTAACAATCGTCTTTCCTCTGTTCTCAGGACGTTTGGCGATTCGATAGGCCGCTTCAAGATTGGCTCCGGCAGAGATACCGACGAGAAGCCCCTCCGTTTTGGCGACCTGTGCCGCTCTGTCGAACGCTTCATCATTGGAGACGGCGATTACCTCGTCATAGATGTCGGTATTGAGTATGGAAGGTACAAACCCTGCTCCAATCCCCTGTATCTTGTGAGGACCGGCGGGTTTTCCCTCCAGTACCGCTGAGGTAAGCGGTTCGACTGCAGTGACGTGCAAACTGGGAATCTCTGCCTTAAGCACCTCTGCCGTACCTGTCAGTGTACCACCGGTACCTACCGCAGCAACAAAGATATCGAGTTTTTTATCGGTATCGTTCAGTATCTCCACAGCGGTGGTGGTACGGTGTATTTCTGGATTATCCGGATTGTTGAACTGCTGCAGTACGATCGCATCGTCAAGCTCGTTGCACAGTTCGTTCGCTTTTTCGATCGCCCCATTCATTCCCTCGCCTGCCGGGGTGAGTACCAGCTGAGCACCGAGATGACTCAGTAGTTTTTTGCGCTCCATGCTCATGGAGTCTGGCATGGTGAGTATGAGTCGCAGTCCTTTGGCGGCGCAGATCGCTGCCAGACCAATACCGGTATTACCGCTGGTAGGTTCGATGATCGTGGTTTTTTCTTTGATCTCCCCACGCTTGATCGCCTGATTGATCATATTGTAGGCGATGCGATCCTTCACTGATGAGGTTGGATTCATGAACTCGCATTTGCCAAGGATCGTACATCCGGTCTCCTCCGAGAGTGCATTGATCCTGACCAATGGTGTATTACCGACAAGTTCTTCAATACTGTAAGCGATCATGGGCACATCCTTTCACATAAAAAAAATTGATATAATAAATATTATTGCTATTATACATAAATATTACTTTTGACTAAGAGGCTTGAACTCATAATCTTCATCGTCATAGTATTCGATCTCGCCATTTTCAATATCGTAGTGCCAACCGTGGAGGAAGAGTTTACCCTCGTCCACGCGTCTTTTGACCGCAGGATAGGTAAGAAGATTGTCCAGTTGATGGATGACGGAGACCTTCTCCGTATAGCGAAGCAGCTCCTCTTCGGGTTTATGCTTGTGTGTCAGCAGTGCTACTTTTTTGGCGGCATGTCCGAGTTCGAGCCATTTGATCGTATGGATATTCTCGGGGGTCTCTTCTATCTCTTTGTAGAGAGCGGCGATCGCCCCGCAGTGGGAGTGCCCGCATACAATGATATCGGAGATCTCCAGTACACTGACGGCATACTCGATGGCAGAGGCGGTGGCATGGTAGTCGGTATCGGGTCTGAAAGGGGCGACGAAGTTGCCGATGTTTCGCACGATGAAGAGATCTCCCGCTTTGGAGCCGGTGATCATTGCAGGCATGACACGTGAGTCGCAACAGCCGATAAAAAGTGCCTTGGGATGCTGTCCCTCTTTGACCAGTTTTTTGAAACGATCCTTGTTTTCATTGAACTTGATCTTTTTAAAGTTCTCGTGACCGCTTTCAAAGGTCTGAATATTATTGTCCATCTCTTACCTCCCTGATCGTATAGTCTATGGTTTCGCCGGCATACATCGGAACCACCCCGTTATAGTCAGCAGGTACAACAAAAGGTCTCTTCTCCAGTACAACCTCTTTGGCAGAAGGTGTGATGCCGTAGATACGTCTGGCATTACCGCTGATGAACGCTTGCAGCTTCTCGATAGGGGCATCATGTGCCTCAAAAAGCTGTGTTAGCAGCTGCAGTGCGATGGGAGCGGTAAAGACACCCGCCGCACAGCCGCAGGACTCTTTGGCCTCTCTGGGGTGGGGTGCGGAGTCGGAACCGAACATGACTTTGGGGTGTGCATCCAGCGCCACCTGAAGGAGCGCTTCGCGATCTTCGGGTCGTTTGGCGATGGGTTTGCAAAAGAGGTGGGGTTGGAGCATGCCGCCTGCGACATCATCAAGTGTAATGAACAGGTGATGTACCGTGATGGTGGCATAGAGGTTTTCAAAGCGCTCCAGTGCCGCGACACTCTCTTTGGTCGTAATGTGT
>CAYPWA010000139.1:0-4362 GCA_964414325.1 uncultured Sulfurovum sp.
AAGTAAAGTAGAGGACAACTGCTGTTGTCTGGATCCAGAACTGTGCTTCGATCAGCTTTTTAGAGTAGATCTCACGTTTGAACATACGCGGTGCCATATGGAAAAGACCTGCCATGATCATAAATGCAACCCAACCAAGTACACCGTCGTGAACGTGTCCCGGGATCCAGTCGGTGAAGTGCGCGATCGCATTGACCGATTTGATCGCCTGAATAGGACCTTCAAGTGTAGAGAGCATATAGAACGTAGAGGCAAGAACCATAAACTTAATCAGCGGGTTATCTGTCAGCTCGTTCCACTCACCCTTCATGGTCAGAAGCATGTTGATCGCTGAACCTTAAGACGGAAGGATCAGTACAACAGAGAAGATTGAACCCATTGTCTGCATCCAGTCAGGAACAGTTGACCACAGTAGGTGGTGTGAACCCGCCCAAAGGTAAACGAACATCAGACCCCAGAAAGAGAGCAGAGAGAGTTTATAGGAGTAAACTGCCTGACCGGACTCTTTTGGAAGGAAGTAGTAGATCATACCGACAATAGGCACAGTAAAGACGAATGCAACCGCATTGTGTCCCCACCACCACTGTACAAGCGCATCATTGGTACCGGAGTACATGGATACAGAGTGCATAATGCTACCTACACCACCGGATGTGAAGTATGTTGGTACTGCCATGTTGTTGAAAAGATAAAGCATTGCTACACCAAGGAAACATGCGATAAAGTACCACATAGAGATATAGAGTGCTTTCTCTCTTCTGATACCGATCAGTGCAAACATCGCTACACCCCACAGTACCCAGATCACAACGATCAGAAGGTCAAGCGGCCATTCCATCTGTGCGTACTCTTTTGACTGCGTAATACCCATCAGTTCAGTAACAACCATTGCTGTTGCGGCAACAAGATACAGTGCAAACTGCAACTTTCCGACAAACATGATGAATTTGGACTCAGCCATCGACACCTTCAAAACTCTCTGTGCCGCGTAGTAGAAAGAGGCAAAGATACCACTCACTGTAAATCCGTAGATAACCACATTCGTGTGAAGCGGTCTCAATCTTGAGAACGTCCCGTACTCGCCGAGTAGGTAGTTCAGTTCTGGAAATGCCAACTGTGCCGCGATGAGCGTACCGATGAGCATACCAACAAAACCGAATACGATCGCTGTATATGTGTACAGCTTCGCAACGGTATAATCATATTCTAATGCTGCGTTTGATTGCATGCATACCCCCTTGTAAAATTTTATGTTGTACCTTATGACAACATTCAGCATTAATTATAGGTTAACTTTTCCTATTTGAAGCTTAAAAAAGGAGGGGTAAAAAGATATTTGTTAAATAATTTTTAACAAAAGGGGTCAAATCGTAGCAAAGCACTGATTTACCGGACTTTGCGAAGGATTTAAATAAGATAAAAAGACTCTTATTTTATGGGAAAAAAGGGTAGTTTTTTACGCCTTTCCCTTCGCTTTTTGAATGGAGTCTATATAGGTATAGTCCACGCTGATAGTCTTCTCTTTGGGAAGATGTTTCGCAAGACGGTAAAGCATCCCTTCGAAGTCTTCAAAAAGATAGTTTGCCATCGATCCGGGGATGGGATTGATCTCGTTAAGAAGAACCTCTCCTTCAGAAACAAAGAAATCACAACGGATAATACTCCCCTTAAAGAGCGGATCATAGATCTTTTTGAAGGACTCACGTATCTTCTCAGTAAGCACTTCATCAATATCGGCTGAGCATACCTGAGAATCACGGGAAAAATCCATATATTTCTTCTCGAAATCAAGAAACTCCTCTTTG
Organism: uncultured Sulfurovum sp.; assembly: GCA_964414325.1. Classification (GTDB taxonomy): domain Bacteria; phylum Campylobacterota; class Campylobacteria; order Campylobacterales; family Sulfurovaceae; genus Sulfurovum. Next base: position 1,806 of record CAYPWA010000139.1, read on the forward strand.
TGAGGCTCTTCGATGATAGAAAGCTCCCATCCGTCGGTGTAGCATCCTGCCTGATTGTACTCCTTGACCCCTTCGATGAACGGCTCGATAATCACATCGTTATCAAACTCAAACGCTACGTCGAGTGCATAGTCAAGCTCCGCCTCACTCTTAACGATACTCACACCGATACTACTTCCTAGACGTACAGGTTTGACGATAACAGGGTAATCCGTCGCAATCTTTCGTTCATCATTTTTGGAAAGATGTTCATAGGGAACGGTCTTGACACCGAGACTCTCTGCAAGGAATTTCGTATAGAGTTTGTTGTATGAGAGTGCGGATGCCTCCAGTCTGGGAGAGATAAACGGGATACCGAAGAAGGTCATCAGCGAAGCAACCTTGCCATCCTCTCCGTCACGTCCGTGGATCAGGTTTAGCAGCACATCAAATGTAACTTGTTTGCTGCCGAACATCCCCTCGACATAGAAACCACCCTGTTTCAGGGTCAGATGTTTGCTCTTTTTGTACTCGCCAGAAGAGAAGAGCTTTGAGTTGATCTTCTCTGTATCGATCAGCCAGAAGTTTCTCTCACTGTCTACGAAAATATAAGTAATCGTACTCTTTTTGAGCACCTTTTTCATCGTGATTGCCGAAACGATACTGATCTCATGTTCGTAGCTGGAGCCACCAAAGAGGATTGCGATGTTCATTGTGTCTGTTCCTTATAGATTTGTAGGGGTATCCCTTACGAATGCCCGGGCACCCACAAGGAGTGCCCCTACGGTTTATCCAAGCATTTTGGCAAATTCGCTGAAGATATAGGCACTCTCATGCGGGCCGGGGCTTGCTTCGGGGTGGTGCTGTACCGACATCACCGGTGCTTCTTTGTATCGCAGTCCCTCGATCGTGTTGTCAAAGAGGTTGACATGGGTCACATCGGCAACTTCGGTGATGTTGTCGGGGACATTGTAGTTGTGGTTCTGTGCGGTGATCTCCACGGCTCCGGTGACACTGTTCTTGACCGGATGGTTGCCTCCGTGATGCCCGAACTTGAGCTTGTAGGTATCGTACCCGTGAGAGATGGAGAGGAGTTGATGTCCTAGACAGATCCCAAAGAGCGGTACTTTCGCTGCAATGAGCTTTTTGATCTTCTCCTGCTCCTCTTTGAGGATGAGCGGATCTCCCGGACCGTTGGAGAGAAATACCCCATCGATCTCTTTGGCAGTGAATTTTGCAATGATCTCTTCCGCGCCCATCGAGTTTGGTACCACAGTCACCTCCATGCCTGCATGGGTGAGTTCATTAAGGATATTACGCTTGATCCCGAAGTCCAGTGCGATGATCTTTTTGGTCGTCTGCGGTTTGGCATAGGTAAAGGTCGTCGCATCGTAGCGCGCTTCGGTATGGACATAGGGCTCTTTGGTGCTGACCTCTTCGATATAGTTGATCTCTTCGATACGCGGAGACTCGGAGAGGATCTTTTTGAGTGCGGCTTCATCGTGCACTTCTGTCGAGGCGACCATCATCATCGCCCCTTCGTTTCTGAGCATCTTTGTCAAAAAGCGGGTATCGATATCGGTAATCCCAAGGACATTCTCTCTTTCAAGCAGTGAGGCGAGTGTCTCTTCTGAGCGGAAGTTGGAGGGGCGTGGTTGGTAGGCACGCACAATGATCCCTTTGCAGTAGGCTCCTTTGCTCTCCATATCCTGTGTATTGCACCCCACATTGCCGATCTCCGGCATCGTGAAAGTCACGAACTGCCCCGCATAACTCGGATCGGTCACGATCTCCTGATACCCCGTCATCGATGTGTTAAAGACGATCTCACCGACCGCTGTCCCCTTCGCACCGAAACTCTTGGCTTCGAGAAAAAGACCGTTCTCGAAATATAGACTGACTTTGTTCATTTACGCTCCTTTTGATGCACTCAAACACACATCATTCATAAAAGCTTTTCGCAAGAAAAGCATACCCAAACTATTCACTATTCACTCCTCACTTGGAAAAGCATCGCTTTTCCACTACAGCATCCCTCTTTTGGCAAGTTCTTCCTGATAGAGTCGTTCATAGAGAAGCTCATAATCCTGTGATCCGGGGATGATCTCTTTTTCCATGTTTTTGATCTTGGTATAGACGATGTCATCGATCTCATCAAAGGCATCGGCAAACGCTTTAAAGGATTTGAAGATCACATTTTTGACCTGATTGTCGCTGACACTGTACTCCGCCAGATAGTTCTCATAGAGCTCATCGAGGATCAGGTGTGCCAGATCATTGTATCTATCATCGTAGTTCATGATCACACCGTACTCGGGTGCCATCTTCTTCTTGATCATGAAGAAGAGTTGACGCTCGTCGGCGTGTTGGAACTCGATCTCGTCATAGTTCTCTTCAAGGATCTTCTTGACCTGCTCATCGAGTGCACGCTCTTTAGCAAGATTTTCGTCGATGATACGCTTGGCAGTCTCGACAACGGCATCTTTGCCCTTTGGAAGGGTCACGAAAGGAGCATTTGCCAGATCGATCCCTATCTTGGTGGCTACATATCCCGTCTGTTGTGGTTTTAGTCTCATGC
>CAYPWA010000140.1:0-1368 GCA_964414325.1 uncultured Sulfurovum sp.
GTTCATCCTCTCTCCTTATGTCAGTGATGAGGTCTGATAGAGCTGGATAAGCTTGAGGTAGAACTGCTCTTCGCTCTGCTGCTCAAGCAGTCCTGAACCCGGCATCAGCGAGTAGTGCATCTCCTGCAGGTTCTCGAAACGTTCGGGGAAGAGGGCGGCAAGGATGCTGGCGGAGACCTCCTTGCGTACGAGGATTGGCGGTGGGATCATCCCACTTTGAATCAGCTTCATGATTGAGTCGCTGTGGTAGTGGACATGGTGGTGCTGCCCGTGCGGACAGGTGCGGGTACTCACCAGCGTCTTGCAGGTGTCGCAGTAGACATACTCATCGACGGTTTTGATATGGATGTCGATATCCTTACAGTGGTCAAAGACGGAGTTGAGACGATTTTGGTCGTAGTAGAGCCCCAGTCCGCCGTGGTTCTTTCCGATGACAAGCTGGTCACATCCGTAGTTCTTTGCCAACAGCGCATCGAGGATCAGCTCGTTGTAGCCTGCGAAGATATAGGTGTTCTCAAACGGGATGATGATCACCCGATTTCGAGGGATGAAGTTATCGATGAAACGTTTGAGCGCCTGATAGCGGATATCGTATCGCAGTCCTTCGTTGGTGAAGGGTTTGCGCAGGAAGATCACCAGCAGGTCGCTTTCGCTCAGGGTCTGACGGATCATCCGTTCGTGGGCACGGTTGAGCGGATTGGCGGCTATCATCATGGAGGAGACGAACTTGGCACCGGTACGGGTGACCATCTGACGGATACGTTTGATGTTGTCTTCGATCAGCGGATATTCGACCGTGTAGGGACCGCTTACGGCGATCTCTCCGAGTCTTGAGGTGGTGTTCTTGACTCCCGGATGGGAGGGATCTGCCGTACCGTAGATATTGTAAAGGCGCTGTGTAGGATCGATGGGGAAGGTCTCTTCGACGGTGAGCTCCCCGACCTTTTTGCCTTCGTTGATCAGGTCTACCTGCTCTCCGGGCTGCAGCGTCTCAAGTACCGCGCGGTTTTTCTTGCCTTTGGGGGCAAGTACAAAGGCAAAAGGGAAAGGCACGCCTTTGTAGAACTGCGTTTTGTCCACTTCTCCGGCTTCGGATTCATTCATCAATCCGGTCACAGGAGAGATCAGCCCTGCCTGCACCAGCGCAAGGGTTGAGAGGGCTTCGGTGTCGATATAGAGGGACTTGTTTGGCATCTTCTCTCCTTATTTCTTTTTGAACAGACCGTACTTCTTGCGCTTCTCCCAGAGACTTTTTCGAGAGATACCCAGTTTCTTGCTCAGTTCGGTATCGGGGAACTTGTACTGGAAGGAGTTGACGATGAACTTCACATAGTCATCGATCGTGAGGATCTCGTTCTGGTCGTAGAG
>CAYPWA010000140.1:1468-4359 GCA_964414325.1 uncultured Sulfurovum sp.
ATCGAAATCGGTCTCGATCTCCTGCAGCAGGTTCTCCATATATTCACGGTAAAGGAGGGTGTGTTTCTTGAGATCCTGATACTCTTGATAGTGCTCGATCTTGCGCAGCAGCTCTTCGATCATAAAGGGCTTGACGATATAGTCTTTCGCACCCAGTTTGAGCGGTTCGCCCACGGTATCGTTGTTGATATAGCTGACCATCAGGATAATGATCTTCTCCTTGAACTGCGTGATCAGCGGTGCCGTGTTTTGTCCGGGGAGGTTGGTGGAGAGCAGATAGACATCGCCGCGGCTTTGCATCGCTTCCTTGATCGAGCTGTATATCTCCGTCTCAAAACCGTTCTCGGTAAGCTTCGAAGCGATACTTTGTGCCAGATAGAGTTCGTTTTCTACAATAATAATCTTCATAATTCACTTCCGTTGTCAAGATGTTGTTGCCAGTTAAAATAGTGCAGGTTGGCTACCGCGTGTACCGTCACTCCCTCTTTGCGTCCGACAAAGCCGAGTTTCTCGGCAGTGGTCGCTTTGATGTTGACACGGTTAGAAGCGATGCCAAGCAGCGCGGCAAGGGTGGTGCGCATCTGCGCCTTGTAGGGCAGCAGCTTTGGGGCTTGTGCCATGATGGTCATATCGACATTGCCGATCTCAAAGCCGTAGGTACGGATACGCCCAACCGTATCTTCAAGCAGTTTGGTCGAGTCTGCACCGGCATAGTGCGCGTCCGTATCGGGATAGAGTTCACCGATATCCCCCATGCCCGCTGCGCCAAGCAGCGCATCGATGAGCGCATGGATCGCCACATCACCGTCACTGTGTGCCTTGAAACCGTAGTCCACATCGATGGTCACACCGCAGAGTCTCATCTCCTTGCCTTCTTGGAAAGGATGGATATCGATTCCGTAGCCTACGAGGGTGGTGTTTTCGGGCGGTTGGATACAGGGGAGTTTCTCGAGGTCACCCAGAGTGGTAAGCTTGTGTGCCTTTGCATCACCTTCTACAAAATGTACCCTCTCACCCAGTGCGGCAATCGCACTGCTCTCATCGGTAAAGAGCATATCGGTGGCAAGTGCCTTTTTGAGGATCTCGGTACGGCTTAGCTGCGGGGTCTGGATGATCTTCACCTTTTCTCTGTCTATAGGCGTGCCGTCCATATAGAGGGTATCGGTCACCGGCAGGGTGGGGACGATACATGCCGCCTTCTCCTTGACTGCAAGGATACGCGTGATCATCGCAGCAGGCACACAGCAGCGGGCGATGTCGCTGACCATCACATAGGGAGTGTCGATGTGTGCCAGCGCATTTGTCAGCGAAGCCTGTCTGCTTTCGCCTCCCTCTACGAAGAGATAGGGGGCAAAGTGTTTCATATAGTGTATCTCCTGTGCGGAGGAGACGATGATGATCTTCTCAAATACCCCTATCGCTTCAAAGTGTGCTGCTACCTGAAGCCACAGCGGTTGTGATCCACTGTAGAGCCACTGTTTCTTTACACTACTTTTGAAGCGTGTGGAACTACCGGCTCCCAGCAGGACAAGTGTGGTTTGTGACACGGTTCACCCCTTCGTGTATCAAATTGTAACGGATTATACAGATTGTTTCTTGATAATTGCTTTATCAGTTTCTTATGTACACATAAAACGATTCTAATTAAGAGAAAAAAAGTCCGAATTTGGCGAAAATTAAAGCGTGTTTAAGATTGGAGTGGTATAACTCAAGTATCAAATTTTGTAAATGAGGAGTCATTATATGACACAAGAGAACGTACTTGAAGCATTGAAAAATGTAACCTATCCGGGATTCACGAAAGATATCGTGACATTCGGATTTGTCAAAGATATCGTCGTGGAGGGCAATAATGTCGCCCTGACCATCGACATCACCTCTTCCGCGGACGAGGTAAAGGCACAGCTGACCGATGAAGCGACTACAGAGCTGAAGAAAGCGGGATTTGAGAATATCAATATCACCATCAAAGCACCGCAGGCACCTAAGCAGATGAGTAACTCCGTCAGCGGTAAGAATATCGCGCCGCACGTCAAGAGCTTCGTGATGGTCTCATCAGGAAAAGGAGGGGTGGGTAAATCCACGACTTCGGTTAACCTTGCGATCGCGATGGCGATGCAGGGCAAGAAAGTGGGACTGCTCGATGCCGATATCTATGGTCCCAACATTCCCCGTATGATGGGTCTGGAGGATCAAAAACCGGAGATCCAGGGCAACAAAGTCCTACCGCTTAAAGCCTACGGCGTTGAAGTAATGTCTATGGGGTCGCTCATGGAGCCGGGCCAGTCTCTGATCTGGAGAGGCTCGATGATCATGAAAGCGATCGAGCAGTTCCTTCGTGATATCCTCTGGTCGGAGCTGGATGTACTCGTCATCGATATGCCTCCGGGAACAGGTGATGCACAGCTGACACTTGCGCAGAGCGTACCGGTCACAGCGGGTATTACGGTCACGACACCGCAGAAGGTCTCTCTGGACGACTCCAGAAGATCGCTTGATATGTTCCAGAAGCTGCATATCCCTACGGCGGGTATCATCGAGAACATGTCAGGCTTCATCTGCCCGAATTGTGAGACGGAGTCTGATATCTTCGGTATGGGCACGACAGAGCCTGTAGCCAAAGAGTACGATACCAACGTTATCGCACGTATCCCGATAGAGCCTGCCATCAGAGAGGGAGGGGACAGCGGTATGCCTGTGACCTACCATATGCCTGACTCCGAGACGGCAAAACGCTATCAGAAAGCCGCGACAGAGCTGCTTGCCTTTATCGACAAAGTACAGGCAGAAGGTGGTGCGGACAATGCCTCCATTCAGCCTACGACACCTCCGGGCGTGAGTGCATGTTCTACCGGTGCGGGCGCATCGAGTGCACCGCAAGGCGGTGGACA
>CAYPWA010000141.1:0-4349 GCA_964414325.1 uncultured Sulfurovum sp.
TACTCTCACCCATTCCGTCGATGATCTTCTTGAGATGGTGGTAGACCTCAGAAGAAGCTCGCAGCCCTTCGCTAAAGCGGTCGAATCCTACAGGCATGATCATATACTCCTGAAAATCCACCGAGTTGTTCGCATGCTCGCCGCCATTGATGATGTTGAGCATCGGTACGGGCATGGTTACCGCATTGGCACCACCAAGGTAGCGATAGAGGGGCACCTTCAAAGACTCTGCTGCTGCACGTGCCACCGCCATGGAGACCCCCAGTACCGCATTGGCACCGAGATTTCCGTAGTTGTTCGTACCGTCGATCTCTTTCATCGTCAAATCGATCTCCGCCTGATTAAAAGGACTCATCCCCACCAGTGCATCGTTGATCGCTCCGTTGACATTCTCGCATGCCTGAAGCACCCCTTTGCCCATATAACGGTCTCCACCGTCACGCAGTTCAAGTGCTTCACGCTTCCCGGTACTCGCACCGCTTGGGACGATCGCACTCGCTACCGTTCCGTCACTCAGACTTACCGTTGCCCGTACTGTAGGGTTGCCTCTGGAGTCCATTACCTCTGTTGCCGTTACATCATCGATGAAAATCATTTGGTTCCTTTTCCTATTTGATCAATATAGTTATCTCTTATTTTAGCAAAAGTTACCCTACACTTCTCTTTCTGCATCTGCGGCTATTCCATTCTCGGCTTTACCGGGGTCATGGTCTTCAGGTATGCCTTGATATATGCCGGGGTTTGCGCATTATTTTTGTATCCGCTCTTCTTAAGGTCATAATAGACGAAGGGAAGGTAATGTTCTCGGGTAATCACCACTTTTGTCTTGCCTTTTTGTGCCCATTTAAACATCGTTGCTGCACCTTTTTCACCCATATGAATGCACCCGTGTGACATTTTGTCGGTATGCCCCATATGGATCGCATGCCCCTGACTTGTAAACCAGAGGGAGAAGTCCATATTGTTCACACCGTTTGGATCGGGATGCGCTTTGGACATATAGTGGCGCTCTTTTCTCCAGACCGTATAGACCCCCGATGGTGTTTCGTGTCCCTTAGCTCCGGAGGAGATCGAAGCGGCCCACCAGACCACACCGTCCCTGTCAATCGCATAGGCAATACCATCAGCCCCTTTTTCTCTAAGAGAGACGACGATAAAATCTTTCCCTTTCAAATCAACGATCTTTTCATTTCCTGCTTTGTCCAGCACTGCAAACCGGCTTTTGCTCAAAGGGAACACACGACTTTCGGCATTTCCCGCCTGCAATACGCCTGTCATGATCAACAACAACAATATCCCACTATAACTCTTTATCATCGTACACTTCCCTATCCAAAAGATAAATTTATACCTTAGTATAGACAATTTAACATTAAAAAACATATATTGCGTTATAATTTGAAACTATTTTAGCGTAAAGGAACAAGATGCGAGGAAGAAGATTTTTGAAAACGGCACCCGTCATATTGGCTGCCGCGATACTTGTCGGATGTGGGGGTACCACAGCCAATCCCATGATCAAAAGTGCAGATTTTCAAGCGGGAGAGGCGGACGGATGCGCAACCGCCAAAGGAGAATACACCAAGAATAGCGACCTCTTCAGAACCGATCCCGACTACGAAAAGGGATGGTTCTGGGGAAGGAAGAACTGTAATCCCGCTTTCCATCAAAAGTGATCAGTTCTCACTCTCATCCTCTCCACGCTGAGGCGGCAGAGGAACAAAATAGCCGATCAACAGAAGCAACACCCCCACGACCATAAAGGAGACGATCCGCTCAATCGTTCCCGATCCTGCCAACTCCACGACAAAGAGTTTCACCACCACTGCCAGAAGCAGCCCAAAACCCGTCATCCAGAGAGGACGAAGTGCGTAGCGTTTGGAGAGAAGCATCACCACAATCGCAGCCAGACTCCAGAGGATCGAGAGCCCCGTCTGAAAGTAGAGGCTATGTCCCAGCGCCGGAAGGGTATAGGCGATATGCTGTGTGTGGTGCACCCAGCGGGCAAACACCGTACTCAGCAGCACCAATGCCGTGATGCCGACCATACCGTAGACGACTGCGGCAAGCTCCCCCGACCACCGATCACGGTGTCGATAGACCCAGTAGAGGATGAGCCCGAGAATGATCGTCTGTCCCATATCGAGCAGATTGAAAAGCGGGATCGCCGTGTCGGATACGATGGCAAATCCTCTCCACTCCCACAGTAGCATGATCCCTGCGAGGACTCCTGCACCTGCATATTGATACAGTGTTCTGTATGGGGTAAGCCAAGCGGGGAGAGATCTCCGGTAGAACAACATGACAACCACTGCCGCAGGCACGATCATCCACGACAGATAACGCACTTGGGCTGAAGAGAGTGCCGACAGATGATAGTGTATCTCCGTACTTGCGACAAAGACCCCAAACCACAAGCCCAGCAGATGTAGCGGACGCACCCAGGACCATTGGCGATCATAGAGCCGAAGCATCGCGTAGTGCAGTAGCCACACGCCGATCCAGAGTGCCCAGTCGGCTTTTTGAAACGGATGGTATGACCCGAGAGTTTCACCGATCTGCAAGAGCATCGCTCCCCAGCTCAAAGGCAGCAGCCATTGCAGGGTCGTCACAGGAAGTCTCCACGCAACCTTGCGTGAAACTGCTACCAGCACCAGCGCACCCGCAAGCATCCCCGCAACCGGTACGCTACCCATAGAGAAGATCCCCGTTCTTTCGATCAGATCGAGACTGACCCTCATCCACAACAGCAGTGCCATCAGCCAATAAAAGCCTATGATCCAGCGATCAAGACCGCTTGCAGAGGGTCGCTTCTGCCACAGATAGGCTGCCGTACCCAATGCTCCGATCACCAACAGATAGCCTAAGACCTCCGCAAATGTAAGCATATACCCGTTCACTGTATCGGCATAGATCAATGCCCCTGCAGAAAGTAGCAGCCCGCCAAAGTACTGCGTCAGTCTGCGGGATTGTTTGATCCCCAGCCAGATCGCCGCAACGCCTTCGACCGACCAGAAAGCACCCGTCACATCCGCATCAAATAGATAGGGTATCGTGATCGTCGCGAACAAAACACCCAGCACCAGAAACGACTGCGCCAGCAGTGCCGTACGCTCCTGCCTGAGAAGCCATCGCCATAGCCCCAGATAGAGCATCCCCAGCACACCCGCACTCCAAGCATCCCCGTAAGCAAAAGGGGAGACCAGATGCAGCTGAAGCGGAAATGCCACCAGCGGCAGACCGAAGACCAGTGTGCTGTCCACATAGTTTTTGGGCGAGAAAGGATGTTTACGTGTAAAGAGGATCGAAATGGCAAGATACATTGCAAAATAGAGCAGTAAAAAGGGCTCTACCGTCGCAAAAAGCCTCCCCTCATAGCGCAGTACACCCCATACCGTAGCGATCACAAAGGTAAAGAGAAATCCCACGACATTGAGCAGACGCCACGACCGATACCATGCTACCAAAAAGATACCGAGGTTCAAAAAGGCGTAGTATCCAAAGAGTACAATATGCGATCCTTCGCCACCCGAGGCAAGTATGGGGGTCAAAAAACCGCCCACCGCGGCAAAAAGCGCCAACGGCAGGCTATCTTCGACAACTGCCAGTACCGAGCCGAGCAACACCACACCCAGCATCAGCCCAAATGCCGTATCTAAAGAAAGCATCGCATAGAACTTCGCCGCACTGTAGATGACCAGATAGAGCACCGCCACACCAAGCCCCTGAAGGATCTGTCCGTATGCACCTTCTTTGTGGCGCAGCTTCCATCCCAGTGCCACCAGCACCGCTCCCAAAGAGGCGATGCCCCAAAGACGCATCTGCATACTGATCATACTGTGCTCCGCTACATACTTGGCAAGGAACGCCAACCCGAAAAAGAGGATCACCCCGCCGATACGTACCAACAGATTGCCGCCGGAAAAGTAGCCTGTAAGCATCGACATCCACCACGAAGGTCTCTCCTGCCTGAGTTCTTTAGGCATCGATACTTCCGAGGTCTCTTCCCCACCGTGTGCCGCCTTGAACGAAGCGACTGCACCGTCTTCCGTGTCTAAGTGCCAAACCTCTTCTCTCTCACTCTCAACGTATTCTTCCCTCTCCTCGTTCATCTGAGGCACGGCATCGGCTGCCGCACGCTGTTTTTTCAAAAGAGTGGCAACTACCGTCTCCAGATGCTTGATCCTGCTTTGCAAAACAAAGACCCAGATCCCCAACAGGATGATCCATAATGCTGTGCCGTTCATCGTGTGCTCCTTTCGGGAATATCCCTATTACTTCGCACTAAGCTCCATTGCCAATCGCTTTGCCCCTTTGAAATCCGCTTTCCCCGTACCCAGTACCGGGAT
>CAYPWA010000142.1:0-4342 GCA_964414325.1 uncultured Sulfurovum sp.
AGAAAAAATATTTTTCTGATCCGTGATGATTAATTTTTAACCATTATTGCATCAGGGGGATATCGAGTTTGATCGAATGCTCCGTCATGGAGAGGGAAATGTGGCACTTCTTGGAGAGTTCGGTGATCTCCTCATCCGTATCGGTATAGCGTCCGTTTGCTTCGATAGAGAGCTGTGCAATAGGTATTTTCTTACCCTCGATGATGACATGCTCTCCCACCAGCAGTTTGAGTGTAATCCTGATGGAGTCGGATGCCCTGAAAGCATCGAGTACTTTACGCAGGAGTTTGGAGAATCGGTTCTGGTCGATCTTGAGCTTGGGCAGATCCGGATCTGTCAATAGTTTAAGATTGTTCTTGTTTTTTGTTCTGAAAAGTGCAATATTGGCCTCTAACAGCAGATTGATGTCTGTTGATGCGAATTTGTCCCGATCGATCTTGGTAGCGGTTTTGGTACGAGGGGCGTTATAGAGACGAATAGATATTTGCTCTTCGTTCTCATACCCGACAGTCAGTGCATAGAAATGGAAGGTATCGTAATTAAGCGTCAGTGTCGTGGTTCTGTACCCGAAATTTTGAGGCGCATAGCTGACTGCGAGGTCATAGAGCTCTTTTTTGGAAACATATCCAAAGAGGATCTCAGCACTGTTGTTGAGGTAGAGAATCTTGCCGCTGTGGTCAAAGAGAATGAAGGGGCTGTTGTCCCAGTCGACAAAGGGCTGGAAATCAATGGATATGGTGTTCATGAATCTTTTTCCTCAATGTGTTCCTGTTGATACCGAGTATTTCGGAGAGCTTGAGCTGGGAGTGGTATTTTGTGAGACCGGCCTCTATTAGCGGTATTTCATAGAGACCCAGATGCTCTTTGTAACCGTTATTACCTTGAAGGTGGTGGTATATATAGTGGTAGATCGCTTGCTGAATCTCCTCTTTGCCCATATTTCTGCTCATCAGATATTGGTAGACCGACTTTCTGAGTGTACGTATATTACCCGAGAGGTTCAGTGGAATATCGCCGGTCTCTACTTCTGATATATCGACCATCAATACCTCGCACGCCTCTTTGACAAAATGTTCCACGATCAATGTGATGTCCTCAGGGCGTTCTTTGAGTGAAGGCATATGATAGATGAACGCAAAGAGTGTATCGATCGTATGCTGATTGGCGATATAGTTGGCGGTTGCGATGATTCGCTTGTTGTCAAAGTCCAGTGCCTCTTGATTGCGCAGTTTTTCAAAATCGGTGATGATGAGTTCATCACTCTCCTGCAGGATTTTCTCTACACTCTCCTGGTCTTCTCCCGAGACGACGGGTGCATCGGGGAAAAGATGTCTGACTAGACTCTTTTTGCCGATATAGGGTTCACCGATAATGATCGAGGAGACGAAGAGACTCTTGGTGAGATTGAGACCTTTCATGATCTGTTTGACGGGTTCGGATTGCGTATAAAATGATTCCATGACAGGGCTTTCTTTCAGAAATATTGATTAAAAAGTGATCAATGTTAGATTGAAAGTATTATATCAAACTTATGTTAAACTATGAAAAATAAGGCAACAGGAGCGAACGATAAAAGAAGCATTCAACAGCTTTTGCGGATACTATCCCTATCTGACACTGGAGAGCGCGATAGAGTACTTCTCCATACTCGGCGGTATGGAGGAGCATGTATCACTGGACTATTTCGAGAGTGTGGAGGCGATGGTTGCCTCGAATTTCGTTGCGCACTATGCGGATTTTGAGAGAATGGTGTGTCCTTCTTACCTGCTGGAGAGCCCCTATCGTGAACTGCTCATTGCTGTTGCAAGAGGTGACGGAAAGTACTACTCGGTACTGCGCAAGGCAAAGTTGAGTGAGGGGGTGGGGGAACGTATCATCGATGCGTTATGCGAACTTGGGGTACTGCGCATAGAGGCAAGCCGTGAGCAGCCGCTCAAAACCCATCCCAAACAGAAGCTCAGGAGAGAGCTTCGTCACTACCGCATACAGGACAAACTGCGTTTTGGGGTACCGTTCCTGCGCTTTTGGTTCGGATTTGTCCAGCCCTATCGTGACAGATTGTTATCAGGGGAGGGGGATGCGTTTCTAACGAACTTCCAAAACCACTATGAACGCCTGCGTACACTGGTCTTCGAACAGCTGTGTGATGCGCTGCTGGTGGATCACTTCTCTCACAGTACGCCGTTGCTGAGCCACGGAAGTTACTGGAATCAGCACAGTGAGTTCGATATCCTCGCCGTGACAGATGACAAAAGAGTAATCCTCGGTGAGTGTAAGTACAAAGACCGAAAGGTCTGCAAGAACGAACTGAACAAGCTCAAAGCCAAAGCGATGCAGTCGGGGATCGCAGTCGATACCTATGCGCTTTTCTCCAAGGATGGATTTTCGAACGAATTGTTGGGGATGGCGGATGAAAAGCTGCTGTTATTTGATCTCAATGATATACAACGACTTTGTGAGTAGTAGTATCTATGTGATCCAGATGATGTCTTGTTGCACTGTTATCTTTGGTTGCATGTTCTATTATTCCATATGTTCATTTCTTTTTTCTTTGTATCAGCACAAAGAAAAAGAGAAACGAACCAAAGAAAAAAGAAAGGCTGAAGAAGCTGACGCGTTAGCAATGACCTACCTCTTGTAGCAGTACGGTGAGGTCAGCATCACTTGGTTAGAGGTACATGGATATAGAATTTTAGGTTCATTAAATAAAAATATGAAAAAATCTACTCACTACTCATTGGGTCGATAGACCCTGATGTTCTCCGCCCCATATTCATCTCTCAGATACTGTGCATGCAGCTGGCTCATTACCCCTTTGTCGCAGTAGAGCAGGTACTCTTTTTCAGGGGATAGATCTTTGAATGCGGTCTTGAGTTTGTGAAAAGGGATCTTGAGGGTATCGCACTCACTTTGGATACACGCCTCTTCCGGGCGTATGTCGATAATGGTATGTTGTCCTTTTTTCGGTGCGGTGATAATCTCTATCGGCGCGTTCTGTGTGATGTCGGCGACGACTTCGTCGATAGGGAGTTTTTGGGCATTGGCTACAGCCCTGTTGAGTACGGTGTAGTCAAATCGTTGCGCTTCACGTTCCATCCGTTTGAACGAACCGTGTGTGACAGGGTTTTTGGAGATGACACCGCAATACTCGGGCATATTCTCGGCAAAGTGGCGCGTACCGATCTCATCGGCGATACGGATGATCTCCGGTTTGTTCATGGTAGCCAGTGGACGGAGTACCAGCTTACCGGTCGCCTGATCGATGAGTGCGAGGTTACGCAGGGTTTGGCTGCTGACCTGTGCGACGCTCTCTCCTGTGAGTAGCGCATCGATCCCCATCTCATCTGCGATCTTCTCGGCAGCCATGAGCATCAGCCGTTTGAGGGTGACACCCATATAGCTCTCACCTGTCGAGCGGAATATCTCCGTGACCACCTCCTCAAAGGGGATGGAGACGAACTGCACACGGTGAGAGGCACCAAATTTGTTCCAAAGATACCATGCGACCTGTTTGACCCCGATCTCATGGGCGATACCACCGAGGTTGAAGAAGATGAAGTGGGTTTTTATCCCCCGCTTCATTGTCAGATAGCTGGCAACAGTGGAGTCGAACCCTCCTGACATCAAAGAGAGGATATCTCCCTGCGTACCGATAGGGAAACCGCTAAGTCCCTGATGTTTGGCGGTGATGATATTGAGCTGGTTGTTGATCAGTTCGATGCGTACGGTCACTTCAGGGTGGTGTAGGTCGACCCCTTTGGCATTGGTATGTGCCAGCGTGTATCCGCCGATGACCCGTTCCATCTCGGAGGAGTTGAAAGGGTGGCTTCCGGTGCGTTTGGCGCGTACGACGAAGGTCTTACCTGCGATCTCATCGGCTACGATGGTGGCAACCTGCGCTTTGATGGCATCGAGGCTCTCCATCTTGTCAAACTGAAGCGCTTCAAGCACCTGCTCGATCCCCGGTGTGTTCAGAAGGATCATACGTACTTTCTCTACCTGAGCAACGGGGGTGACCACTTCGATCTTGTCGGAGAATTTCTTGATCGCGATGGCATCATCAAGGGGGGAAAGCAGCGTTTTGAGGTTGGTATAGAGCTGCGTGACCATCTGCTTTTTTGCCGATGAGCCTTTGACCATAATTTCGGGAAAGAGCTTGAGGATGAACTTCTGTGTGTGTATTTCGTTGGCGGACACTTCTGTATAACCTTATTAAGTAAAAGATGGCGAATTATATCATAGCTTGGATATACTATGATCTATGATGACCGAAGAACGCGTAAAGAAAATGCTTGATGTAGAGATCAGGAAACGAAACAGTGAGGGTGAACTCTCCTATGAT
>CAYPWA010000143.1:0-4341 GCA_964414325.1 uncultured Sulfurovum sp.
CAAAAGAGGAGTACCTCGAGATCGTCAACAAGAAGATCACACCGGAGAACAGAGATAGCGTCTATAAATATCTCAACTTCAACCAAGTCTCGAAAGAGGCGCTTGAAGCGATGGTTGAGTAACGTTCCTCTCCTACCACCTTACCCCTTGGCGGGGTGGGTCTCCTTCTTTCTACTGAAATACACCACTCCATACGCTTAAACAGCATAAACGCATATACCATGTTTAGAATTACTGTATATTTCCCAAGTAAAAAGAGGGTAAGATAGTATTCTGTAAAAAAGAACTATACAAAGGAGAAAAGATGAAGAGATGGATTCAAGCTCTGCTTCTGTCTACAATGGTAATGGGTATCACTGCCTGTGTCTCTACCCATGACATTGAGGTGGAGAATATCAGCAATAACAAAGTGAATATGAAAGGATACAAAACCTATCAATTCCTAGAAGACAGTGGCATCGTTGAAGATGATGGCAGCGGAAAGCTCAAGGCGAGCGATAAGAAGATCGCAGCGATGATCGAAGAAGTCATCAATACAGAGCTTCAAAAAAAGGGGAAAAGACCTGTATCAAAAGATCCTGACTTCTTTGTTGCCTATGTAGGTGGTTCCAATCTTGAATCGGTACGTGTAAAGCTGGATAAAAAAGGGAAACAGACTATCAAGAATACACCAAAGGCAGCGCTGCTCATTATGCTGGTAGATGCCGATACCGGATCGATATTGAGACTTTCCACTGCCGAAGGCAAGATGAAGAATCTACCTGCGGAACAGCAGCGTGAGCGTATTGAGTACGCTGTCAAAAAGATGCTCAGAGATATCTGATATATGACGGACAATAGACTGCGTATCTTGCACTTCAGCGATATTCACGTAGGGGCGCTTGTACGTCACATGAAGTGGAAGAAGTGGTTCTCCAAACGTGCTGTGGGTGCGATCAACCTGCTTCGTGGACGCGCGAAATATTTTGACGAGGTCGAAGAGAAGATGGCGGCGATGGTGCGCTTCAAGGAGCTCAATGATATCGATATCGTTATCAATACCGGCGACTATACGGCGTTGGGACTTGAGCATGAACTGGTACTTGCCAGAGAACTGATGGATCCGCTCATGCATCCGCCGCAGCGTTATTTGACCGTACCGGGTAACCATGATATCTATGTTCATGAGGGGAGCAGTCACTACCGCTTCAGTGAACAGTTCTGTTCGGTGCTGCAGAACGATCTTCCGGAGTATTGTGCGGGTGGACACTATCCGTTGGTGCGGCTTATCGGTGAAGATGTAGCTGTCATCGCACTCAACAGCGCCAAACCCAATCCGTGGCCGTGGCGCTCGGACGGACATATTCCTACTGCACAACTGGATTCGTTTGAAAAGCTCCTTCAGGATGAACGGATCAAAGGGAGATTTCTCTTTGTCATCACGCACTATGCCCCGCGACTTGCCAATGGACTCCCTGATCGAAAGCTGCATGGACTGCACAATGCCGATGCACTGCTGCATGCCTGCGCCCCCATAGAGCAAGGAGCAATCCTTTTTGGACATGTACACCGTACCTACCGTGTCGATGTCCCGGAGGTGAAGATCCCGCTCTTTTGTGCGGGAAGTGCGACGATGGAAGGGCATGAGGGCGCATGGGTCTATGAATTGAATGAAGGTATTCTTTCTCATAAACAGGTTTACTGGAATGGAAAAGCTTATAGCTTTGAGTCAAAGTGTGCCCTTTAGAATATGGTATACTTTGGAAAATAATCGTATGAAGGAGTGATAATGCAAAACATAGTAATGAGTATACTTCTATTGGGTCTGCTCGGTTTGACCGGATGTGAAACGAAAAACCCTGTAGATGAAGGAAGCCAAACGATCGATGCCGCCAAAGATGCCGTCAAAAAAGCGAACGAAGCGATGGAGAAGTCGATGAAGTGCCAGGCAGGCAAATGCCAAACCGGTAAATGTCAGGGCGGGAAGTAGGAGAGTATCAGAAATGATACTGCAGGTAGACGGTGTTATAGTTGCTGCCGCCTTTGAGACGACCGTATTGTGAGGATTGCTCAAAGACCGCAGAACGGTGATGGATATCGTACCCCAGCCAAAGCCCATTCATGCGCTCTCCAAACATGTCTTTCAAACTGATATCGGCAGAAAAACCAAGATGCTGAAAGAGTTTGCTTGACTGTTCACCTGGATCCATATCCACCTTTTCTATGTAGGTGATGCTGCTGACATATGAGATCCCTGATGCCAGCCCGATACGTACTCTCCAAGGTAACTGAATGGTGTAGTATGCCTTCATTGCCAGAATAAATTCTGTAATATCGTGTTGTACATCGGAGTTGTGATGCCAGGCTATTCCCGGTGTCAGATAGACAGAGACAGGCAGATTAAAGAGGGTATCTGAGAGAGGGTGTCCGTAAAAGAGAGAGGTAAGTCTGTTTTTTTGCGGATCGGGAACGGTGTTGAGACCAAGAATCTCAGCCAGATCAGATGTGGTGGCAAAACCGTAGGCGATTCTAAAATAAGGTTTGCTTTTTAGATCGCGCAGAAATGTTTTGTGCTTATCGTTTCTGAACGCCATACCAAGCCAATATTGGTACTGCTGATCCTCGCTGACATAGGGGCTGTTCGTGGCTTCGGAATTGAGAAGGGTTATCTGTGCTTTCCCGTAGAGGTAGAAATTGCTTGCTACATGATACCAGAGATCCATACCGGCTGTCAGATCCACGCCTGCACCCAGTTTTTGTGTAGGATGCTCCGTGACATCCGTCAGCCCGTAATAGCGAGTATTGAAGCCGCTACTTTTATAGGTAGCGGTACCGTAAGGGGTAATATCGAAGTCTCCCCATGTATAGGTGTAGTAGTAGCTTAGATTTCCATAGAAGTTGCTACGCATGTCGGTCATTACTTCAAGGTCGGCATGACTGCTCCCATTAAGTTTGTAGCGCAGTTTCAGACCAGGATCGTAGCCGTCCATCTGATAACGGTTTTGCAGATCTTCCGGAAAATCAGCAAATCTCAATCTGGCAAAAGTCGCAAGACTCAAATTGTCAGTGATCTTGGCACGGTAACCCATCTCCGTACCATCCATATAGAAGTGCTCTCCCTGATAGTAAAGTAACTGTACAAAACTGGAGGTGCTTTCTCCACCCTGCCGTGCAAACGGTCTGCCATAAGGGGAATTGGTCGTCCTGTAGGCAACTCCCATGCCCCATGGTACTTCATTGTAGGTAGCAGAGAATAGGGTCGTAGTGTTATTCTCTGAGGCGTACAGGCTGCTGCCGAGCAGGCAAAGAGAGAGAAGTCGTTTCATCGGTTGGATATCCTGTAGATCATGATTTGCGATATTATAGTGTAAAAAATTGAAATCAAAGTAGCAGCTCGGTAGAGGATTTATGATCTCAGCATATCGAAAAGTCTTTTGAATGTTTCGGGAATACGGGTTATTTTCCCTCTCTCCATATAGACCAGAACAATATCCATCCCAAAGAGTTTTTCTTCTTCTTTGAACACTTCCTGTCGCAGTACGGCTGATGTACGTTTGATCTCGATAAGTCTGCTTTTGATACTGAGCATGTCCCCCAGCACGGCACTTCCCAGAAAGTCCGCATCGATCTTTCTGACGACAAAACCACTTTTCTCACCGTTGATAGGGAGCATGTCATTATTAAAGAAGAGTTCGCTTCTTGCACGTTCGCAGTATTTGATATAGTTGGTATGGTAGACGATACCACCCGCATCGGTATCCTCATAGTACACGCGGATCTGCATTATTTTCCCTCTATTTTTTCATACGTTCGACGCAGTTTGCGGCTTTCCCACTCTCTGCGGGCAGAACGCTTCCAAAGCCAGTTGAGCAGGAGATAGATCAGATACGCTACGACTGTGGAATAGAATGCCGTACCGACATAGAGCGGCACGACAATATCATCCCAGTGTTCCTGGAACCACTGCATCGTCAGCTCGATATCGCCGATACCCTCTCTTCCCATCAGCAGGTTTCCGGTCCAATACTCCAGATACCAGAGCGGCGGATAGGTGAGAGGGTTGCTCAGCCATACCGTTGCCAATCCGATGGGAACATTGAATCGCATCAGGGGTGTGGTGATCATTACCCCTGCCATCTGCATCGGCATTGGGATAAACCCCCAGAAGAGCCCGACAAGCACCCCTTTTGTCACCATTTTTCTGTTGATATTGAAATACTCCCTCGGAATGTTGTATTTGTCGAGAATATGATCGAATTTGTCTTTATGTGTAGCGATTTTTCGAAAGAATTGTCGTATCATAGATATCCGTTGCGTTTTAGTGGACATAAGTGTAATACCAAAGCCCTTTAAATCCCCTTT
>CAYPWA010000144.1:0-4324 GCA_964414325.1 uncultured Sulfurovum sp.
TACAAACCCCTCTACAGAGCCACAGTCAAAACGTTGACCTTTGAACCTGTAGGCGATGACTCTTCCCTGTTTTGCCTGCTTTAGCAGTGCATCGGTGATCTGTATCTCTCCACCTTTGCCCGGAGGGGTATTGCGAAGGATATTGAAAATGTCCGGTGTGAGGATATAACGACCAATGATCGCCATATTGGTCGGTGCATCTTTTGGATCGGGCTTTTCGACCATATCCGTGACGCGATAGGTGTCATCCGTTCCGTCTACAAGGTTGCCTGCGATGACACCGTATTTGCGTGTCTCTTCCTTGGGCACCTCTTCAATAGCGATGATAGAACACTGGTATTTCCGATAGATCTCCGTCATCTGCGAGAGGACGCCGCCTGTATTGTTGGTACAGAGATCATCCGCAAGGATGACGGCGAAAGGCTCATCCCCTATCAGTGTCTCCCCTGTGAGGATGGCATGTCCCAAGCCCTTCATCTCGGTCTGTCTGGTATAGGAGAACGTACATTGACTGATAAGAGAGCGGATCTCACCCAATAACGGCTCTTTAGAAGTACCTTTGATCTGGTGTTCCAGTTCGTAAGAGATGTCGAAATGATCCTCGATCGCACGTTTTCCTCTTCCGGTGACGATCGCCATGGTATGAATGCCTGCCTCAAGCGCTTCCTCGACACCATACTGGATGAGCGGTTTGGTCAGTACGGGCAGCATCTCTTTGGGCGTGGCTTTGGTTGCGGGTAGAAAGCGTGTACCGTAACCTGCAGCAGGAAATAGACATTTGTTGATCAAGGCATATCCTTATTGGATGAAAGTATCTTGGTAGTTTATCGTATAAGTGATTAGATATTTCCTCTATCAAGTTTCTTTTTTAAAATGATTTTACCTGCTTCGACACCGGGTTGGTCGTAGGTATTGACATCGATCAGCTCTCCTACCAGGGAGGTGAGAAGTTCATAGTAGTAGATCAGTGCCCCGATATTTTTTTCCGAGATATCGGATATCTGGATCGTATCGAGGGGGATATCTCCCTGGTCATGCAGTGCTTGGATCACTGAGTCGCACTGCATATTGATCAATGTTGAGAAGGGGAGTCCGTTTAGGGTGTCAAGTGCCTCAAGATGCGGAAGTGAGATATTGGGTATGGCAAGTGAGTCATGAAAATCCTCTATCTTGATAAAGGTAACGGATTTGTCTCGTGTTCCCTCCATGATCAACTGCAAAAAGGAGTGTTGATCCTTGGGACCGATGAGCCCTATAGGGGTCAACCCGACATGAAAGGCGGAGTGGCGTTGGTGTTTGCCAAGACTCTCTCCCCAGAGCTGCACATACCATTCGCAGAAGTATTTGAGCGACTCTGCATAGGCGAAGATACAGTTGATATGGTACTGTGCATGGTGTTTGGCATAGAAAGAGGCTTTTTTGAGAAGTGTACCTTTCATATAGCCGTCATGAAAAAAGCTCTCTTTAATCTGATGGGCACCACAGAGGAGTGCTTTGATGTCAATGCCGCACAGTGCAAGAGGCAGAAGTCCGACAGTCGAGAGTACCGAGAAGCGTCCTCCGACATTGTCGGGAATGTGCAGAACGGATGCCCGGATACTTTTAGCATAGGACTCCAGAGGAGAGCCGGGATCGGTGATGAAAGTATAGGCGGCGGGTTCACTTTGCAGCGAATAGAGGTACTTGTAGACCGCAAAGGTCTCGACGGTCGTACCGGATTTGGAGATGACCAAAAAGTGGGTTGTTGAAAGGTCGATCTTCTCCAATTGTGTGGTGATATTGACCGGGTCGGTACTCTCGAAGAAGTAGAGCTTCCGTTTAAGCTTCATCGTGGGTTTTAGAAATGCATAGATCGCTTTTGCTCCCAGCGAACTACCGCCAATGCCGATCACGGCAATGGTGTCAATGGTTTCGTCAATCGTATTGCAATAGTCAAGAATGGGTGTGATATCTTGATCGGGCAAGGCATAGTACCCGATATATGCCTGCTCTTGTACAATGGCATCGAAAGCATGCTGCTCCGCAGCAGGGCTGTTTGTCTCGAAGTAGAGTTGGTTTATCACAGCGAAGCCTTTGCTTCTGCAATCAGCACATTCACCTTCTCTTCATACAGTTTTGCCAGTTTCTCATCGGTTGATTCGAAGCGTGTGACAAGCACAGGCGTGGTGTTGGAGGCGCGGACGAGTCCCCAGCCTTTCTCGAAGTTGATGCGGACACCGTCGACATCGATGATGTTTTTGATCTTTGGAAAGTCTGAGGGAGGATTTTTGAGAAGCGCTTTGACCTTGTCGATGATGGCGAACTTCTCCTCCTCGGTCGTCTCCACCTTGATCTCTTCGGTCGAGAATACCTGAGGCAAGGCTTCGATCTCCCTGTCCAAGTCGATACCCTGATGGATCAGCTCAAGCATACGCAGTGTGGCATAGATGGCATCGTCATAGCCGAAGTAGCGGTGTTTGAAGAAGATATGACCGCTTACTTCACAGGCCAGATCGGCATGGGTCTCTTTCATTTTGACTTTGAGATTGGAGTGTCCGGTCTTGTACATGATCGCTTTGGCACCGCGACGCTCCAGTTCATCATACATCACCTGAGAGCACTTGACCTCGCCGATGACAGTGGGATTTTCCATTCCCAGTGCATAGAGCAGTGCCATCTGGTCACCCTTGATGTTGTGTTTGTGAGTCAGTACGGCGATACGGTCTGCATCTCCGTCATAGGCAAAGGCGATATCCCCATCCTCTGCTAGTGCTTCTTTGATATCGGCAAGATTCTTCTCCTCCGAAGGGTCGGGGTGATGATTAGGGAAGGTGCCATCGGGTTCACAGTAGAGACCTTTGTAGTTCAGTTCGAGCGCATCGAAGATCTTGGTTAGTACCGTGCCCGCCACACCATTGCCGCAGTCGATGACGATTTTGGTCTCCATCCCTTTGAGATGCGAGAATGCGTTGACCATATATTTGATATAGGGGGTTTTGACATCGATCTCGATCTTCTCGGGATTGTCCGGTATCTCCCTGTCGCTATCAGCGATAATCGCATCGCCGAGTGCATAGATCTCTTCGCCGAAGAACGGTGCGCGATCGACGGTGATCTTGAAGCCGTTGTACTCAGGAGGGTTGTGCGATCCGGTGATCATGACCGATGCCGCAGGCATCGAATCATGGATGGAGGATGGAGGATGGAGGGTGGAGGATGGTTTCGGACTAAGGTCCTCTATCTTTTGGTAGTTGGAGAAGTAGTTGACGGGGGTGGCGACCATGCCCATATCCAGTACCGTACAGCCTGCGGCATTGAGTCCACTTGTAAGCCAGTCGCGCAGTTGAGGAGAGTGGGACCGGGCGTCATAGCCAATAGAAATGATTTTATTTCCGCTGATCTTAGTGCCAAGATGATAGCCGATCAGTTTGACGGATTGTTCGTTGAGCTCTTTGTTGTAGATACCTCGGATATCATATTCACGGAAAATGGATCTGTTGATAGACATGAAAAACCTTGCACAAAATTCTTATGGAGAAAGTATAGCAAATGAATGTTTGGTTACGGGTTATTAAAACCCAATCCTTAATCCGCCGTACCAGTTGTCATTGAGTGTGTGGTCGTAGGTATCATAGTCTGTTTCGATATTGCGGTAGCCACCGTAGATATGGATATTGGAGATCACTTCCATATCGGCTTCGAGACGGTACTCAAGATAGCGGTCTGCATCGATAAAGGAGAGTACGGAAGGTGCATAATCGACCCTTGCGATCAGGGAAGTAGCGGGGATAGGCTCATCAAGAGGCAGTCTGAGACTTACCTGACCAAAGAGCGGCATGGCAAGGTAGCTGTCGGCAAAGACAGACTCCATCCCCAGTGTGACGGTAAGCCCCTCTGCACCGGGAAGGCTGCTTGAGGCACTGAAGCCTGCTTTGAAAAGATCATCATTGTCGGTATGGAGGTAATTTCCGCTGATAATATATTGGATACCGTTCCCATAGGCAGAGAGACTGTCAAGCGTGATCGTACCTTGTACTTCCACATCTTCACTGTTGACATTGAGACCGATACTGTCTGCCTGAAGCAGTCCGGTAATGAGGAGTGTACTTAAAAGAATCTGTTTCATATCGATACTCCTATAAAGTTAATATTTATTCATATTATAGCAAGGAAAAGGTTATTGGTATATTAGTCATTGGTGTATTGGATCAATTTCTTTGCAAAAAGCTTGACAAGCATAAGAAAAATACATACGCTTCACTATTCACTATTCACTATTCACTATTCACTATTCACTATTCAGTCCGCCGGCATATAGTCCTTTTTCTTTTTCTCTTTTTTCTTT
>CAYPWA010000145.1:0-4259 GCA_964414325.1 uncultured Sulfurovum sp.
TAGATTATATCGCAGATGTGGTTAGGGGGAGTTGTGCCTATCCCCCACAGGAGCTATTGGAACGTATTACACATTCTTAGATCACCACTCTCAAATCCGCGCTTGAACCAGGCAACACGCTGTGCAGAAGAACCATGCGTAAAGGCATCGGGACGCACACGTCCTGTTGCTTCTTTTTGCAGGGTATCGTCCCCAATGGCACTTGCCGCACGCAGCGCTTCCTCAATATCTCCCGGTTCCAGAGCATGGAATTTCTTCTGGGCATAATGTCCCCAGACACCGGCATAACAGTCTGCCTGCAGTTCCACTTTGACCTGAAGCGCATTAGACTTTCTGCTGTTGCCTCCCCAGCTTTGTTTGGCACGCTGTACTTTGTCCAAAATACCCTGCAGATCCTGAACATGGTGTCCGATCTCATGGGCAAGCACATAAGCCTGTGCAAAATCTCCCGGTGCATTATGACGTCTTGCCAACTCATCAAAGAAACCAAGATCAAGATAGACCTTTTTGTCGACAGGGCAGTAGAACGGTCCCATCTCAGATTGTGCACCGCCACATCCACTGCGTGTATAGCCACGATAAAGCACCATCACCGGCTCTTTGTAGCGCATACCGTACTGTGCCAAAACCTCTCTCCAAATATCCTCTGTACTCTTAAGTACCTTTTTGATAAATATCGCGCGCTTTTCATCTTCAGCCTGATTAACCGGATGCGATTTTGCACCACCCATTCCGATCAGTGCAAGCGGATTGTAGCCCATTATATAGGCAACAACTCCTGCCCCGATAAGCAGCATCCCAAATTTGGAACGGAGTAACGGTCGTATGATCGGCCACAACATCATCAGTGTCCCCATACTGATTTGTCCACCACCCCTGCCGGTAGAAGCACGCCTGTCTTCTACATTTCGACTCTCTTCTTCATGATCCAATCTCATTCTCTTCTCCCGATTCAAATTTATTCAATTATACCAACCAAAAGTAAAATTTAACTACAATAATACCAACCAAAAAAATGAGGAATGCCTGTGTCTTTAGCCTTAGCAAGAAAGTACCGTCCCGCCACCTTCAACGATCTCATCGGACAGGAAGCGGTCTCTCAGACACTCTCTCTTGCACTGGACAACCAGAGACTCTCCCATGCCTACCTCTTCTCGGGACTTCGAGGAAGCGGCAAGACCTCCACCGCACGTATCTTTGCCAAAGCGCTGTTATGTGAAAAGGGGGCGAGTTCCCACCCTTGCGGCGAATGTATCCACTGTGTGATGGCGGCAGAGAACCGTCATATGGACATCATCGAGATGGATGCGGCAAGCAACCGCGGGATTGACGATATCAAAGACCTCATCGAACATACCAAATACAAGCCTAGCTCCGCCCGCTTCAAGATCTTCATCATCGATGAAGTCCACATGCTCACCAATCAAGCCTTCAATGCCCTGCTCAAGACACTCGAAGAGCCGCCCGATTTTGTCAAATTCATCCTTGCCACCACCGACCCGCTCAAACTGCCTGCGACCATTCTTTCTCGCACCCAACACTTCCGTTTCAAGAAGATCCCGCAGCCGCTGGTGGAGAAGCATCTTGAGCATATCCTCAATCTCGAACAGATCGGGTTTGAAAAAGAAGCGATCGAGATCATCGCACGTACGGGTGCGGGGAGTCTGCGCGATTCGCTCACCCTGCTCGATCAGGCGATTGTCTATTCGCAAAACCACGTCGATGTCGCTACAGTGACCGGAATGCTGGGCATCATCGAACCCAGTATGCTGGAGAAGCTGCTGGGTGACATCATCGCCAAAGATACTGCAGCAATACTCCACTTCATCAAAGAGGCAAGTGATTATGAAGCAGAGATGATCCTCGATGAGCTGACACTCTACCTCAAAAGTCTTCTGCTTGAAGGAAGTGGGAAACTCAGTGCGATGATCATCGAGCGCTTCTTCCGTGTCATCGCCGAAGCCAAAAGCCTGCTTGCACTTGGAAGCGACGGGGAGTTCGTCCTCTCTCTGGCACTCTTCAAGATGGTTGAAGCCCTTGAGATCAAAGATATCGATACGATGATCAAGGGTCTCGAACAGGAACTTAGAGGCGTAGAGATACAGGAGATCATGGTCACCACCCCCACCCCAGACCTCTCCGCTCCCAAAGAGGTGATCACCATCACCGAAGAGGAGATACTGGGGACTCCGTCAGAGGCGCAGAGTGCTCAGCAAGGGGAAGAGGTACAAACTCCCCCTTCAGAACAAATTGAAAAGCAAGAATCATCTGACAAAGAAGTGATCTCCAAAGAGCCTGAGACTAAACAGGAGGAGTCACAAACTTTGAATGAAAAAAGGGAGACTCCATCCACACTTTCTCCCGAGCAAACACCAACACACAAAGAAAAAGAAGAAGCACTCTCTCTTAATCCTAAACCCTTGTCCCTTAACGCTACTCTTTTTGACGACCTCGTCAAAAAGATTTACGACCGCGACTACGATCTGGGCAGCTGTTTTGAGCGCAATATCACCTTTGTCAGCTTCGAGGAGCATCTCCTTACTTGGGAATCCACCGCGGAAGATGAGGACAAAAAGGTACTTATCAAACACTGGGGCATTATCAATATGTTTGTCAAAGAACTCTTTGGTGTCGAAACCAAGATCAAAAATATCGCTAAAAAAAAACTACCGACCGATAGCCCCGTAGGTGCGACCGTATCGCACACCCAAAGCGACAATCTAACAGAAAACAACCATCCGGACAATCCCGCACACAACGATGCGGATACGGGCTCCATGATCGAAGAGGTCGAAATGAAAAGCTCCTGCATCGCCCCTGATGCGGGAGACACCGAAGCTGCCAAAGAGAAAGACCCCTCCACCCTGCTGCAAGAGCCAATGATCAAAACCGCTATGGAACTCTTCGCACCCAAAAAGGTACGAATCAAGAAAAATGTATAGTTCGAATGGAGTGAATGGGTGCGATAGGTTAAATAGAAATTCCTATCTAACACATTAAACCTATTTCCCCTATTCGACCCACGCCTGCGTAATGACCGGCGGATAATCTTCGTAGATCTTAACCTTCTGTGCGCCTATACATCGCCCTGACGCATCAAGCTCAAAAAGAATCATCTGCAGGATTGCCTTGCATTGATCAGGAATATCGTGATGCCCACCGATACCGGTGAGAAAACGCCTAAGGGGTACCTCCTTGTCCATCCCGATCACGCCGTCACGGCATCCCGTCAATCCCACATCGGTCACATAACAGCTCCCTCTCTTGATCTGCAGATCATCCGTCCCTACATGGGTATGCGTCCCAAGGATCGCAGAGACATCCTCTCTGAGCATATGCAGCAGTGCCGCCTTCTCCGAACTCGCCTCCGCATGCATGTCGATAATGATATGCTTGATCCCTTCGGCTTTGAGCGAAGCGACTACAGAGGTGATCATCGTAAAAGGATTGTCCACCAGAGGCATAGTGTAGTGCCCCATCAGATTCAGTACCGCCACCTTTGTACCTGCTATTTCAATCAGATAGACCCCTTTTCCCGGTGCTGCTACGGGATAATTCATCGGACGGATCACAGGATGGGTCTCAAAAAGTGTAAAGATCTCTTTCTTGTCAAAACTGTGATTCCCACCGGTCATCACATCGATCCCATACCCCATCAACTCTTCACAATTCTTCGTCGTCAGCCCAAACCCGTGCGACGCGTTCTCCGCATTGGCGATAACGAGATCGAGAGAATACTCCTCACGGAGGAGCTGAAGATGCTTGTGGATGATAAGTCTGCCAGGTTTGCCAACAATATCACCGATGAATCCGATTTTCAAACAAAACCTTTATCTAAAAACAAACTTTGATTTAATATTTAACGTTCTCTCCGGCAAAAGGCAGGAGGGCAGATGCCCACGTAAGCCCTCCACCAAAAGTATCAAGCAACATCAACTCTCCCCTCTTCAACCGACCGGACTCCCAAATATCATTGATCGCCATCGGAATGGATGCTGCAGAAGTGTTGCCGTATTTATGTACGGTCACCACCACCTGATCCTCTTGCATCTTTAGGGCATCCCCCACCGCTTTGATAATGCGATAATTCGCTTGATGCGGTACGAAGTGGGGGATATCCTCTGCGGCGATCTCATTCTTGGCAAGGATCTCCTTGACATCTTTGGTCAGTGTTTTGACCGCCAGTTTGAAGGTCTCATTCCCCTTCATCTGTACGAAGTTGAGTCCCTCGTCGATCACTTTCTGACTGACAGGATTGA
>CAYPWA010000146.1:0-4212 GCA_964414325.1 uncultured Sulfurovum sp.
ATCTGATGGTCGATGATATCGCACAGATCGAGATCGTCAAAGGTGCACAGTCGGGGATCTGGGGCGCGGATGCCTCTGCGGGTGTGATCAACATCATCACCAAAAAAGCAGCCAAAGGATTTCATGCTTCTGGACATGTGGAAAGAGGCAGTTTCAATACATGGAAATACGGCGCGACAGTCTCTGCTGCTTCGGATATCGGGTATATCAAAATAGCGTATAACATCGTAGATACCGACGGATTCACCGCTATTGCACCATATGGAGAAAATATCGACCAATATGAAGATGACGAATACCGTAACCAGACACTTGATATCCGTGCCGGTTTTGCTTTCGATGAGAACAACAAAGTCGATCTCAGTCATACAAGAATCAAAGGAAAAGGAGATGCCGACCCGTACGTATGGCCGACAGGATATGACCCCAACGGTGATTATCGTCTTGAAAGCGACTACAAATTCACCAAGATTGGATTCAGCCATACGGATAGCTACGAAACACTCTCCCTCTATGCCCAACGCTCTGATTTCAGTCGTTACTACCCGGATGCAGCATTCAGTCAGCACTTTGACGGCAATATCAATGAGTTCGGGATCAATTCAAAGATCGGATACAGAGAGAAAGACTTCCTCCTCATCGGTGTAGATAGACGAGACTACAGCCATGATAATGACATTGGAAGATCCTACGACACCACCGGTTTCTTCGCAACCAACCACAACACATTCGACGGCCTTCTTGGCGGTAAAACGATCCTGACCGAATCGATCCGTTATGACAGATACGATACATTTGACAGTAAAACGACGGGGAAAGTCGGGATCAAACACGTCCATTCACATATCGAAGGTCTTGTCACCTCTTTCAACTACGGTACCGCTTATAATGTACCGACAATGTTCAATCTCTATGCACCTTTCTTCGGAAATCCCGATCTCTCACCCGAAAGCACCAAAAGCTATGATGTCACTGTTGACTACAAAGGTTTCAAGGTAACCTATTTCAAGAACAAAATTAAAGACATGATCAACTATGACAATGCCACATTCCGCTATGAGAATATCAACGGCACCTCGAAAATAGATGGTTTGGAACTCTCTTACAACAAAGAGATTTTCCAAAATCTTCTCCTTAACACCAATTACACCCGTCTCTTCAAAGCAGAAGACGAACAGGGGCAAGCACTCGCACGCCGTGCCAAAGAGACATTCAACCTCGCACTAGACTACTACGGAATCGACAAGCTCCATATCGGTGCAGAGGCACAATATATCGGTGAGCGATACGACAGGGCGGACAAGCAGGGAAGACAGACCGGAAAATATACGGTATTTAACATGACAGCTGATTATCAGATCACAGACAATATTCAGGTCTATGGTAAAATAGAAAACCTCGGTGACAAATACTATCAGACAGTAGATGGCTATGCTACAAGCCCCAGAGCCTTCTATCTTGGCGTAAGAGGGAAGATTTAACCTTTCGGATGCATTGCATAGCAATGCTTTTATTGTAGGGTGTGCATTCAAGCCCACGATAAATAATGAGAAGTGAGCAATGAGTAATAAGGAACTGACAGAATGAGAGTTGCTATCTTAACCATACTCTTTCTATGGAGTACGCTGACCGCTTCTGAGCGCATCCTCACCCTCTCCCCTGCGATCAACGAGATCGTCTTTGCGCTGGGAGCCGGAGAGCAGGTCGTGGGCACGACCACCTATGCCGCCTACCCTCCCGCAGCACAAAAGCTGCCCAAAGTGGGAGGGTACTTCTCTCCTTCTCTGGAGAAGATCCTCGCGCTTGATCCCACACTGGTCATCATGCAGCCCAACAACCAAAAACTCGAAGCCACCTTCCAAACACTGAAGATCCCTACCCTTACCGTACCGATCGATACGCTTTCCCATATCCTCGCTTCCATAGAGGCGATGGGAAAGCGCCTCCACAAAGAGAATGAGGCACAAGGGATCATCTCCGAGATCCGTACTGCGCTTGCTTCGCTCAAAGGGATCGTCACAGACAAACGCATCCTCATCGTCTTTGGTGCCAATACGTCGCTGGAGCATGGTATCTTCGTAGCCGGACAGAACCTCTACTACGACGAGATCATCCGTGCAAGCGGCAACCAAAACGCCCTGCAGAGTAAACGTAAAGGGCAGCCCGTCCTCGGCAGAGAGAATCTCATTGCGCTCGATCCGGATATCATCATCCTGCTCAGCGCCACCGCCAAAGCCAAAGGGATCGGCAAAGAGGCACTTCTCGCCCCATGGCGTGCACTGCCGCTGCGTGCCGTGCGCAACGGCGACATCTACATCATCGACAAAGCGTATGCGCTCATCCCTTCCGACAGGCTGCGCTACTTCATACACGACTTTAGGGAGGTGCTCGATGGCTATCGTCGTAAACACGCACAGTGACACCATCCTCCATGACATCTCACTAAAGATCCCTCAGGGGGAACACCACTCCATCGTCGGCGCCAACGGAGCGGGCAAAAGCACCCTTGCCAAAGTGCTCTGCGCCATACGCCCCTCTGAAGCGGTGAGCGTAGAAGGTCACTCCCTTCACCGTCTCTCTCCTACAGAGCGTAAAAAAGAGATCAACTACATCCCTCCCCGGCTGGAGATCTACGACCCCTATCTGCGTGTGAGAGACTACCTTGAGATGAGCAGACACAGTACGCGTTTTGGCATCGATGAGGCGATGGAGATCACAGGTATCACACCGCTGCAGGAGCACCGCTGTCTCACGCTCAGCTCCGGAGAGGCGCAGCTGATGATGACCTCAGGCGCACTGCTGCACGATGCACGCTACACGATCTTCGACGAACCTGCCGCCAACCTCGACCCCCTACATACACGCAGACTCTTTGGCATCCTCAGAGACGAACGGCTCTTTGGTACCCGCATTGTCATCACCCACCACCTCGATCTGGCGTTTCATCTGGGGTACGACATCCTCTGTATGGAGGAGGGGCGCATCGTTTTTGACGGCAGCAGTGAGGATTTCTTTGCGCAGGAGGCGCTGCAGCGACGCTATCACGGTGCCATCGCGCGCCACGCCGACCACATCGTCACGGAGTTCCTGTGAAAGCGCTGCGATACCTCCTGCCCCCTGCTGCACTGATGATCCTTCTTGTGGCACCCTTTGTCGGGGAGGTACCGCTGCATCTTGCCCGTTTGGCTGAGGCACAGAGCATCGACCACCGTATCTTTTTCGAACTACGGTTACCGCGTGTTATCCTCGCTTTTCTGGTGGGCGGCATCCTCTCGCTGGGCGGGCTGCTCTTTCAAAGCCTCTTTCGCAACCCTATGAGCACCCCGTTTACGCTGGGGGTCGCCAGCGGTGCAACCCTC
Source organism: uncultured Sulfurovum sp. (assembly GCA_964414325.1). Lineage (GTDB taxonomy): Bacteria > Campylobacterota > Campylobacteria > Campylobacterales > Sulfurovaceae > Sulfurovum. The sequence goes on from CAYPWA010000146.1 coordinate 3,360, forward strand.
TTGAGTGCCGTGGCGATCCTGACGGGGCTGGGGCTCTATGCGCCCCTTTTTGCCTTTGTCGGTGCGATGAGTACGGTACTGCTGCTCTACCTCATCGGCAGAGGGGTGGAGGGGTACGGTACGGACACCCTGCTGCTGGCAGGCATCGCGCTCTCTTTCTTCTATGCCGCCGCACTGATGGTTGCCTATGCCTTCAGCGACATCGAACAGAACTTCGAGATCATGCGTTTTACCATGGGGAGTCTGGAGATAAGCGGCTACGGCAAAGTGACGATGCTCTTTGCGGTTGCTTTGGCTTTTCTCCTCTACAGCTACCGCAAACGCGAAGGGCTGAGGATGCTGCTGGTATCACACGACTTCGCCCACCTGCAGGGGATGGATGTACGTGCCTTTACACTGGGTATGCTGACCCTCACCTCCGCAGCGGTGGGTGCAGCGGTGAGCATCGCCGGGCCGGTAGGCTTTGTCGGACTTATCGTGCCGCACATCCTGCGCATCCTCTTTGCCCAAAGCGCACAGCGGCTGATACTCCCCAGCTTCTTTTACGGCGGTATCTTTCTGGTGGCATGCGACCTGGTCGCCCGTACGCTGCCCGTGCAGATACAGCTGCCTATCGGAGTGGTCACCGCCTTTGTAGGCGCACCTTTCTTGATCTATCTTATTATTCACAGGAGACACCTATGATACAACCTATCATCCGAACACCACACTTCATTGATGCGCTCAAAGCGCAGAGCGCCACCTTTATGCTGACACTCTCCAACACCGCTACGGCGGAGATCGAGGGGATCACTCAGGCGGGCATCCCCGGCTCGATCCACCTTACCCCTACGCTCGATGCCGAGTTCGTCGC
>CAYPWA010000147.1:0-4168 GCA_964414325.1 uncultured Sulfurovum sp.
TCGCAGGACTGGTCTGTAACGGACGGCAAGCAGGAGGCGGGCAGATGCTTGCACCCCATGCCTATATCGACGACGGTCTGCTTGATATCGTCGTTATCTTGGAGTTCCCGATGACGGATCTGGGACAGGTGATCGCAGAGATGCGTGATTTTGAACACTCGGGTACCTATGTCAAACGGTATCAGAAAAGATGGGTGGAGTCAATCCCCTACCAGAAACGCTGGGTCAATCTGGACGGAGAGCCTTACGAAGCGGACACGATCCGTTTTGAAATGCTTCATCACGAGATCGGGCTGATCCTGCCTAAAAGGTGTCCGACATTGCGTCATTCGGGTTTATAATCTGTTTTCCAATATAATCGCAAACAAACCATTTTGAAAAAGAGGTCACATGCCGGTAGAACAGATCAAACATATTGTCGATTACGGGATCATCGGGTTTCTGCTGTTTCTGAGTTTTCTTACCTTTGCGTTTGCGATCGAGAGAGTCCTTTTTTACCGCAGTATTAAGCTTGAGGAGTACAGCCACGAAAAAGAGCTGGAGCTCGATCTGGGTAAGCATCTTTCCACCATCGCCTCTATCGGTGTCAACGCACCCTATATCGGTCTTTTGGGGACGGTACTTGCCATTATCCTTACCTTTTACATCATCGGTGACAATCAGAACAGTGTCAACCCCGGTGAGATCATGAAACACCTCGCCCTCGCACTCAAAGCCACAGCAGCAGGGCTGGTCGTTGCCATCCCCGCTACTGCGATCTACAATGCACTTTTGACAAAAGTTGACACACTGTTGTCACAGTGGGAGATCCTCCGTGATCAAGGGAAACTCAACGGATGAGACGCGAACGTTTTGACAAGATGAACGTCGTGCCGTTCATCGATATCGTGCTGGTACTGCTGGTCATCGTACTGGCAACTGCTACCTTTGTCAAGAACAGCACTATCAAGGTCGATCTGCCTTCTGCGAGTTCGAAAAAGGCTGAAGAGAAGAAAAGTGTTGTGATCGCTATTGATAAAGAGGGGAAATATTTTTACGACAAAGAGGCACTGAGCTTCGATGGACTCAAAGCGAAGCTTGAAACACTCGATCCCAAAAAAGATATTGTCTCTTTGCATACGGATAAGTTGACACCCTTTGACTACTTTGTCAAGGTGATCGATGTGATGAAAGCCAAGGGATTTGAGAACATCTCTATCGTCACCAAGCAGTAGGCAGCCGTGAAGAAGCATCGCTACAAGTTCTCTTTTTCGCTGACGGCACTGCTGTACGGGCTTCTTTTTCTCCTCTATCTCTATACGTTTCGTAGTGTATTTACCGTATCGGACACCCCACCCAAAGAGAGAGCGATCGTGATGGCACTCTCCCGGTTCGTACCACAGGCAGAGCCGTTGTCGACCGATCTCCCTCCACAGCCTGACAAGAGCGCTGAGGAGCCTATAGCCCCAGAGGAGCCGATGAAGGAAGAGCTATCACAGGAAGTACCTCCCAAAGAGAAAACACCGCCACTTAAGCCTGAGAAGACGCTTCCAAAGCCTGCTCCCATTGTCAAAAAAACGCCTGCAGCGACACCGGTATCTAAACCTAAAAAAGTACATCGGAAAGTGGTCAAGAAACATCGAAAAAGAGCCAAAATACACCCTAAACATCATGTAGTCAAAAAGCGAAGCGGTGGAGGCTCACCCCGCTACAGTGCTGCACAGCGCAATCGGTTTCTAGCGATGATCCGCAAGCGGATAGAACGTGCCAAAAGCTATCCGCGTATCGCACGCAGACGGGGGATGCAGGGAACGGTGCATGTGCGTTTTACGATCCTCTCCAACGGACATGTTTCAGGCATTACGCTCTCCGGTCCCAAGGTCTTTCACACCTCCGCACGCAAAGCGGTACAAAGCGCCTTTCCTGTCGATGTAAAGCACGCAACGATCACGCTCCCTGCAACGGTCAATCTCTCTTTGCGTTACAAACTACGTTGATTTAACACTAATTTAACACTACTACGAGATACTTCTTTCCTGAATTTATCAAGAAGGGAAAATAGAATGAAACTTGCTGCAAAAACCATTATGCTCTCTTTTGTCTGTGCCGCATCACTTTTTGGACAAGAGGTAAAGATGCAATCCATCGATGTGACGGCCGATGTCGATACTGAAGTGATCGAGGATATTCACGGAGAAGATGTCCAGTCCGCCGATCTTGCCGATGCGCTCTTTAAAGCGTCTCCAAGTGTCTCTATCGTCAGACGATCGGGTATCGCCAACGATATTATCGTAAGAGGACAGAAGAAAGACAATATCAGTGTCACTATCGATGGGGTCAAGATCTACGGTGCCTGCCCCAACCGTATGGATCCACCGATCTCTCATGTTCTGACCAACAATATCGACTATGTCACGATCGATGAGGGACCTTACAACGTCGAGGACTTCGGGGTTCTCAGTGCGGATGTAAAAGTGCATACGATCAAACCGGAAAAAGGATTTGCCGGAGATCTCAATCTTGGGTTTGGAAGCTGGGGGTATCGTAAGGATGCGGCAACGTTCAGTGGAGGGAACGATACGGTACGTTTTCTGATCAGCGGTTCGGGAGAGAGCAGCAATCAATACCAGGATGGTGACGGCAACAACTTTGTTCAGCAAATTCAGCGTGAGATCGATGCCGGTAAAGTGATCCCTACGGTACAGTATCAGGACAGATACAAGGATCTCGATGCCTACAGCAAAAATACGCTCATGGCAAAACTCTTTTGGAACATCACGGACAATCAGGAACTGAGACTCAGTTACACTGCCAACCGCAGTGACGATGTGCTCTATCCAAGTTCCAAGATGGATGCCCTTTATGACGACTCAGATATCTACAATATCGAATACATTGCCAAAGATCTCGGTCGATACTCCAAAGAACTTTATCTTCAGCTCTACCGATCGGAAGTTGAGCACCCGATGTCGACAAAGTACCGTTTGATGGGAGCGGTGAACTATATGACGCATACCTTGACCACACAGGTGGATGGTGCGAAGATCAAAAACACATTTGAGGTGTCCGGTCATACCGTTACGGCAGGGATCGATCACTCCAAGCGTAACTGGGACGGCAAATATTACAAGAATGATGTCCTGTTGCCCTATCCGAAGTATCACAGTATCTGGGATGTCGATACAACCAATACCGCCTTTTTCCTTAAGGACCATTTCGCGATGGGCAGACTCAGTTTCGATATGGGATTGCGTTATGACAGTACCGATATCGATTCGGGTAATCCCAATCAACAGAGCAATAGCTATGATGAACTCAACGGCTATATGACCGCTACTTACCAAATGGATGAGGGGTTGAAGATCTACGGAGGCGTGGGAAAATCCTCTCGTGTTCCCGATGCCAAAGAGCTCTACTGGTTCGGTTCGATGGGTAATGAGATCGGTACACCCGATCTGAAAGATACGATCAACTATGAGTTTGACCTGGGAGTGGAAAAGCAGTTTGAAAACGGGATAGTCAAAGCCAAAGCCTTCTACTCCATGCTGGATAACTTCATCGCCTACAATGCGAGCAATACCATGTTGATGATGGGAAAACCTGTTGCCTATCATGCCTATGAAAATGTCGATGCGACATTGTGGGGCTTTGAACTCAGCGGTACCTATATTGCCACAGAGTCCCTCTATTTTGACTATGGTCTTGCATATCAGAGAGGAAAAAAGGACAGACCGCTAACAAATCAGACCGGTACCAATATGCCTGAGATCCCACCTTTGAAGTTCAATGGCGCGGTCAACTACGACTGGGATGAGACGCTTAGTCTAAGGGCAGAACTTATTGCATCTGACAAATGGAAGGACTATGATGCCCAGAACGGAGAACAGCCCATCGACGGTTATGCGGTTGTCAATCTGCGTGCGACCAAAACCTTCGCAAAAAACTTCGAGGTCACACTCGGTGTGGACAACCTCTTCGATACAACCTATGCCGTCTCCAATACCTATAAGGATCTGATCTTGCTACCCACAGTCGCAGCGAACGATACGATTATGCTGATGAACGAACCGGGGCGCTATGTCTATACCAATTTACGGTATAAGTTCTAACGGGAAAACTGTTTGGCAAGATACAGCTCGGCTTCCTGTTCGAGTCTTTGCCAGTTTTTTCGGTAGATTATACGATATTC
>CAYPWA010000148.1:0-4149 GCA_964414325.1 uncultured Sulfurovum sp.
AGTTTTTAGTCTCTTCAATCACTTTGCTGGGTATCCGTATGGATTTTGTTGGAGAGCTCTTCGAGAAGTACTTTGAAATTCTCGTCATTCTCGATGATTTCATCGATCTTTTTCATCGCATGTGAGATGGCACTGTGGTCTTTCATTCCAAAATAGAGTGCGATTTGGGGCATGGAGTTGGGGGTAAGGTTTCTTGCCAGATAGATGGCGGTACGACGGGCATTGACGACATTGCTGGTTCGTTTTTTGCTTTTGATATCGCTGGGTTTGACATTGAGTTCGCGTGAAACGATCTTGACGATGTCATCGATGGAGACACTCTCTTTTTTCTCTTTGAGTTGGTCTTTGATGGCATTTTGTGCGAAATCGAGTGTGATCTCCTGGTTGAGCATGGCAGCCATGGCGTTGATACGGATAATCGCACTTTCGATCTCTCGGATATTATCACCCATATGGGTAGCGATGAAGTTGATTACTTCGTTGGAGAGTCTGATCCCGTCAAGTTCGCACTTCTTCTGAATAATTGCGATTTTGGTCTCCAGACCGGGAGGCTGGATATCCGCCATCATCCCCCATTCGAAACGGGTACGCAGACGGTCGACCAATCCGGCGATCTTGTTGGGAGGACGGTCGGCGGTCATGACGATCTGTTTATTGCTGCCGTGTAGTTCGTTGAAGGTGTGAAAGAACTCCTCCTGTGTCTGCTCTTTACGGCTGAGGAACTGGATATCATCGATCAGCAGCAGATCGCAGTCGCGGTATTTGTCACGAAAACGATCCATCGTCTGTGAACGTAGATGAGAAGTAAAAGAGTTCATGAACTGTTCAAGCGTGGTATAGATGACAGTGTTCCCCAGTGCGACATGGTAGTTTCCGATTGCCTGAAGAAGGTGGGTCTTGCCCAGTCCCACGCCACCGTAAATGAAGAGTGGATTGTAGAGTCTTCCCGGCTTCTCGGCAACTGCTTTGGCAGTGGTGTAGGCGAACTGGTTGGACTCTCCGACAATAAAGCTCTCAAAGGTGAGCGAAGGGTTGAGGTAGGTACTTTTGGAAGAGGATTTTTCACTGCTTGTTTTAGCTATGGCTGTAGGTTGCTTGTTTTTTGCTTTGCCTACAGTAATCTCGATGGCAGGTTTGACCTCGTTGTGCAGTTCGAAGAGATGGGCGAGTTTATCGGCATACTTGGTCTTGATCCATTTTGCCACTAGCATATTGGGAGCGTTAAAGTAGGCGACATTACTGCGTGATCGTCTCGTATCGTAGACCAGTTTTTTGATATAACGCTCATACTCGGTCTGTGAGATCTCTTTTTTGAGTTCGAAAAGTACCTTCTGTCCGATATTCATCCATTTATCCGTCGCTGTGATTTTCACATCTTTGAAAGTCCTTGAACTCTCTATGTGAATAACTGATGCAATTTTAGCTGATTTCAGCTAAAATACGGGTATTGAAATAGGGTGAATAGTTTTATTCACTATGTGAACAAAGGTGTGAATGAATATATTAGGAATCGATCCCGGAAGCCGTAATCTCGGTTATTGTATCCTCCATTGGGACGGTAAACATTTTTCACTTGTCGAAGCGGGATTACTCAAGATCAAGACCAAAGAGCTGCAGGAGCAGATCGTGGAGCTGGTGGAGGGGATCGATATCATCCTCAAATCTCATACCATCGATGAGGTGGCGATAGAGGATATCTTCTTTGCCTACAATCCCAAAAGCGTGCTCAAGCTTGCACAGTTTCGTGGCGCACTCTCTTTGAAGATCCTGCAGGAGGTAGGCTATTTTTATGAATATACACCCCTGCAGGTCAAAAAAGCGGTGACAGGTAACGGCAAAGCTGCCAAAGAGCAGGTAGCGTTTATGGTCAAACGGCTGCTGGGGATCAACAAAGAGATCAAACCACTCGATATCACCGATGCGATGGCGATCGCACTGACCCATCTGCAGCGGGTCAAGATGCGTAAAAAGTGATCGGAATATCTATCAGTTCGAGAGCGGTTTTTGTCGCTGTTTCTGTTTTTTGATCGTAATGAAGCGTTTTTTGGGAATGGTGAAGGTTGCTTTATGATTAGCTGCGGTGGATTGTTCGATGATCATATCATAGAGATAGATATCATTTTTGAAGTAGGCAAGCCCATCCTCTTCATAGACGGTGAAATAGACGATATGTACCGGTATGGGGCGTTTGAGTCTGATCGTGGTGGGTTTGTCCGTTGCGATGATCTCATCGATCTTCTCTTGGTTCCAGCTGCCTTTGGCATGCTGCAAGACGAGATTGGCGAGTTCGAAGGGTTGCTCGACACGCATACAGCCTGAGGAGTAGACTTTGTAGCGGCGGTCAAGCAGGCTTTTGTTGTCCGTGTCGTGCAGATAGACGGCATATTTGTTGGGGAACATGAATTTGATACGTCCGAGGGCATTGTCATCACCGGGGAACTGGACGAAGCGCCAGGGTACCCGTTTGTCGCTGTGTTCGTACGGGTCGAGATCGGACTGGGTGATCTCCACCTCTTTGTTTCCTCTAAAGACGTGGATATTGTGATCGACAAGATAGTTTGGATCCTCTCTGAGGACGTGAATGAGATCACGTTTGATGAGGTTGTCCGGGATCGTCCATGTAGGGTTGATCACGACATACTCCATCTTGTCATCGAAGATGGGTGTGGGTCTGTCGATACGACCGACCACGACTCCTTTTTTGAGTACCATCTTACCGTTTCTGTAGTAGCGCAGATTAAAATCAGGTACATTAACCTCGATATACTCGTTCTCAAAATGTTTGGGGTAGAGTTTGGTCTTGTCCAGATTGGTGATGATTGCCTGAATATTCTTGCTGACAGGCTGATTGAGATACCAGGTCATCGTCTTGTCCACCTGACCGGTCACTTCAAGAAGATAGCGTTTCTGGTAGGTGATCACCGCACGTTGCAGGGTTCGGTCGAACGTTTTGTCCAGTGGTGCGTTTTTGGGGTAGTCTCCGGAGATCTGGAGGCGTTTTTTGATCTCATAGACACGTGAACTTCTATCTCCAAGCTTGAGTGGTGTATTGGCGTAGGGGATCTGCGGGAACTTCTCCATGCGACGATATGCTTTGAGGAGCGTGACAAGTTTTCTGTAACGATCCTCAAGCGGCAGAAGCGAGACCAGATAGTCGCGGATGTTGCCTCGCTTTGCTGCGGCGATGAGCGGTCCGTGCGGAGGAAAGGAGCGGGGTTTCATCTCCCACACGGCATGGATATCGTTACTCTCTTTGAGTGCGGCGAATTTCTTTTGTACCAGTTTCCAGTCTACATCACCCTCGGTAATGAAGCGTACCAGTCGGACATAGGAGTTGGTCAGCAGCAGATCGAGTCTGGCGTAGACTGCGGTACGTTTCTCGACGGGGATGGCGTTGTTGTCCAGATAGTAGAGCAGTTTTTTGATCGCCTTCTGGTCGAAGGATTTCCGCTTGTAGTTGAAAAGAGGATCTTTAAGTGCCTGAATGAGCTCGCTCATCTTGTCGGCATTCTGTGCACCGATCCAGAGGGGTCGGTTACCGTTTTTGGCATAGATCTCTCTGACGATCGGGGCGTTCTTCCCTTTGAGCTTGGTAGCGATAGTTTGCTTTAGATCCAAAGCGATGCTCTCCATACTCAGAGGCTGTGCGACAAGCGGTGTCAGCCAGGAGAGCAGTAGTATCCATAGAAATGTTTTCAAGAGGTGATATCCTTGTATTGTTTGTCGATAAGCTGTAGATACTTCACCGGTGTGACCGCTTTCATCGCTTCGGCAAGCCAGCGTATCTGGAACCACGCGGCACCGCTGTCACGCAGGTCGAAGTAGTTTTTGAGGCTTCGGATATTGAATGTTACAACCATATCGACCTTCCAGTTGTCACTGACGATATGTTTGAACGCGTCACCGACATTGCGTTTTTTCTTGCCGCACTCAAGGGCTTCGTAGAGTGCATCGGCATCGCCTTTGTGTGTTTCCAAAAACGCTAGAGAGGATTTGGCAACGGCATTGCTAAGGAAGTCGGTATCTTTTTCATACTGGAAGCGGAGTTTGTCATAGATCGCTCTAATCTCGATGGCAAGGTAGGCTTCATCGGTGATGACGAAAAGATCGAGTGCCAGAAGCTTCTCAAGGAAAAACCCAAATCCGTCT